>JBITAD010000178.1:0-3767 GCA_044439945.1 Blastopirellula sp. JB062 | reverse complement strand
CGTTAAATTAGAGGCGTAATACGGTTTACTTTTGGTAAACCGTAATTAACAGCGTCGCCTGATTTTGAACCGCTTGCAGTTTGCCAGCCGTTTCTTGCAAGGCGGAAGTTTTCGAATCTAAAGTTTGCGATTGTTTCGCCAACTCAATTTGCAAACGCGACTTTTCCGCAGCCAGCGCTTTCATTTGAGATTCTAAAGCGGCAAGCTTCTCCGCAGTCGCTTTAGCGGCTGCGGCGGTCTCGGTCTGCGTCTTTTCAGCTGCGGCAACTTCCTTCTCAAATTGGGCGACTTTCGATTGCAATTCGGTCGCTTCGGCCGACAGCTTATTCGGCAGGGCGGCGAATTCGGCCGCCTCCGTTTTTAATTGAGCCAGAAGAGCGTCAGCGTCAGCCAACACTTTTTTGGCCGCTTCAGAAGCGGCGGAATGCTCTGCTTTTCGCTTATTCAATTCGGCCAGTTCCGCCGTAATCTTGGCTTTCGCCTCTTCTCCTTTTTTCATCGCCTCTTGGCGTTTTTTGGTTTCTTGGGCATAGCCGGCGATGGCCCCGTCCAATTCTTTTTGCTTGGCTTGGGCGGCGGCGATCGCTTGTTGCAGCGGAGCGACCTCTCTCTTCGCTTTTGCAACGGCCTCCGCCTTCTTGCCGCGTTCGGCGTCAAGACGCTGCGCTTCGGCGGTTAGTTTTTTCAATTCGGCGTCATCAGCCGCAATCAGTTTGTCGAATTGTTGGACAGCCGCCGCTTTGGCTTCGGCCTCTTTCGCCAATTTGGCGACTTCGGCCGCGGCCGCGTTCGCTTTTTCCGTCGCTTGGGCAGCGGCGTTTTGTGCAGCGTCAGACTCTTTTCGTTTTTCGGCGACTTGTTGCGTAAGCGTTTCTTTCTCGGCGTCGGCCGCCGAAGCCAATTTTTCTTCGGTCGCTTTCAATGCGGCGGCAGCCTGATCGGCGGCGACGGTCGCGTCGCTGGCAGCCTTCTTGGCAGCCGCTTCCGTTTGTTGGGCGGCCGTCGTTTGTTGCGTCGCCGCCGCCAATTGCGTTTGAGCGGTCTTCCGCTCTTCTTGACGCTTGGCGAGTTGCGCCGCCGCCCCTTTCATCTTCTCTTGTGCAGCCTGCAACGCTTTCATCGCTTGTGCCGTTTCTTGATCTAGCTTGGCGATCTCGGCTTGCAAGGCTTTCAATTTCTCGCCGTTTTGCTGCTGGAGAGCGACTTGGGCCTTCTTATCGGCATCCGCTTTTTGAGCGTTAGCGGCCAAGTCAGCCAACTCTTTTTGCAGTTGAGCGAGGGTCGCGTCGCTCGCTTCTTGTTGAGCCGTTTTGTCAGCGACCGCTTTCTCCGCCGCCGCGAGTTGTGCGGCTCCTTCGTCCGCTTTTTTCTTGGCAGCAGTCAAAGCGGCCTGTTGAGCGGCAATTTGCTTGTCATAGGTAGGCGGATTGGGCGGCAACTGCGCCGCTTCTTCCATCTTCTCTAGGTTCCACATGCGGACGGTTCCAGTCCAATCGCCGCCGATGACGCATTTGCCGTCATGGGTTAAGACGGCCTCCAGCGCGATGTCAGCGAAAGCAGGCGATTTCTTTTCTTCTTTGCCGTCGCCGCTGAAGACTTTGACGACCTTGTCGCGTCCCGCGGTCGCCAAACGGCCGTCTTGACCGTATCGGACCGATTCGACGCCGCCGCCGTGCGCGTTGAACGATTTGATCGCTTTCCCTTCGTTCATTTCCCACAGCTTGACGCTGTTATCTTGGCTGGACGAAGCGAGAACGTTGGAGTCGGTACGCCAACTGACGGAGGTTATCGCCGCTTTATGACCTTGCAAATTCAGATACTCGAGTCCCGAGTCCGCCTCCCAAACGAACAAGCCGTTCGAGCGATCGCCGGTAGCGAGCAAGACGCCGTCGGGGCTGTACTCGATCGCCGTCACCCAGTCGGTGTGCTTCTTAATCTCGTGCAATAACGAACCATCTTCGGTCGAGTAAATGCGGACGATTTTTTGCGGCCCGCCTAATGCGACCCGAGTCAGGCTGGGATTGATGTCCGCCGCGAGAACCACGTCCAGTTCATCGCCAAGCGTCATCAGTCGCTTGCCGGTGCGAACCTCGTACAAGGCGACGGTTCCAGAGTGGGCGCCGCGACCGCCGCCGGCCAACAGCAACTCGCCGTTGCGGCTAAAACGGAGAACGTAGGCGATCCCTTCGGGATAAGGCAAAACGCCCAATAGGCGACCGCTGTCGGTATTGTAAAGCGAAATCTGTTTTTGACCGGCCACGGCCGCCAACGGCGCCCAGGGGCTGGTTGCAATCGATGAGACGGCCGACGCCCGATCGGTGTAGATCACCGGCTGACGCCAGACTTTCTCCGGCATCGCGACGGGCCCTTCCGGCTTGCCGGCGCCGGTCGGAGCGGCCATCTTTAAACTGGGCTTATTCGATTTTTTGGCGGTGGAGCCGCTGTTTTCTAGGGCGCCAAGTTCGATCCAAGCTTTGATCAAATCGAGCTTCGGTTGCGGCAACTTATCTTGGTTGGGCGGCATCGAAGGCGTGTCGAGATGCGCAACCAGATCCCAAAGGCGCGAGCTTTCGATGTCTTGGGCGACGATGACTTCGCCGCTTGAGCCCCCTTCCATCGTCTTTCCATAGGAGTCAAGCGCAAGGCCGCCTTTAGCGTCCGATTGGTTATGACACGAGAAGCAATGTTCGCGGAAAATAGCGCGAACGTGCCCTTCGTAGGTGATCTTGCCGTCGGCAGGCTTTTCTTGAGCGGCCAAAGGAGCCGCGACCAATAACAGCAGCACGATGGTTGAGATTTTTTTCATAGCGAATCGGCGTCGGTAGGAAGCGAGGCAGGAAATCGGCAAGCGACGACCAGGCGTCGTCGCTCGCTACGATATTGCGTAATTAGTGATTGAACAGGAATTCACGCGAGTTAAGCACCGCCCAGAAAACGTCTTCCAAGGCTTGCTGCTTATTCTCATCTTGATCAATCACCGCCGTAAGGCGAGTCTTTTCTTCCTCAGTCGGCTTGCGACTCAGGCAACGTACGTAGATATTTTCTAGCGCTTGCTGCGGGGTTAGTTTGTCTTCGTTTAGCCATTGGCTCACCAGCTTACCTTGTGAGATTTTTCCTTGCGTCGCGTTGCCGTTGAGCAAGTGCAATGCCTGAGACAACGTCGGCGAGGTTTTCGCTTCGCAAGCGCAAACCGTCGCTCGCTCTGACCGACCGAAGGTGGTCAAAAAGTAGGTCGACGTTCTGCCGTCCGCAATCTGGACCGCTCGGGCGCCTAGCGGCAGGCCGCGGAACTTGTCTTTGGTTGCAGTCGCTTGACTGATGCAGTCCAGCAATTGTTCGGCAGGAATTCGACGAACTTGAGCGTAGGCGAAGTTCTTGGTATCGGTTCGGTTAGAATCGTTCGGCAACGTCGTACGTTGATAAGCGTGCGAAGCGCAGATATCGCGAACCAATTTTTTGAAGTCATATTTGTATTCAATCAGCTTGGCCGACAAAGCTTCGAGCAATTCCGGATTGCTGGCCGGGTTGCTAACGCGAATGTCGTCAACCGGATCGATAATGCCGACGCCGAAAAAGTGGTCCCAAATTCGGTTGGCGGCGTTCGTCGCAAAGAACGGATTCTCCGGCGAAGTGAGCCACTCGGCCAAAACTTCGCGTCGATCTCGACCTTGCAAGTCAGGCTGCTCTCCGCCGAGAAACTTCGGTTTCATCACACGGTTATCGACCAGATGCCGGACTTCTCCGCCGCGACGATCGTAGACGATTCT
>JBITAD010000177.1:0-3771 GCA_044439945.1 Blastopirellula sp. JB062 | reverse complement strand
CTTTTTCGACCACGAGCCGTCCGCTTCGCTGATGGTCATTTTTTCATCATCAAAGCGATAGATTTTTCCTTCGCGATAGCTGCGTGCGCCAAGATTCACAAGGACGATCGCCGCGGCGCCCAAGTCGGGCGGATTGTTACACGACTTCGGCGCGTCGTTCTCGATCGCCGAAATCCAGTTTTCAAAGTGGGCCTTGGTTTGATCTTTGGGGGCCGGTTTGTCGGCCTTCAAGACCTGCTTCTCGTAGGGGAGTTCGTTCGGGCTAATACGCGTGACCTGAGGCCGTTCGGGAACGAACGTATATTCGCCGGAAGTCGCGGGACGATCAAACACGATCGAGCCGTTGTGACCGCGTACCAGTTGCGAAATCGGAGTTTCCGAAGCGGCCATCGTTGCGGTTACGAGACCTTGGCAGCCTTCGTTGAACTCGGCGACGACGGTCGCAACATCCGGCACTTCGCGACCGTCGTACTCCAGGTACAATCCGCCGCTGCCGGTGATTCGAGCCGGATAACGCAGGCCGGTCGCTTTCATCATCTGCGTCGTGCGATGAACGAACAAGTCGGTGAACATGCCGCTGCCGAATTCCCAGAAACGTCGCCACTGAGCGAACACGGCGCGATCAAACGGTTGGTCTTCGGCTAGTCCTTCTTCGACGCCCAAGAACCGTTTCCAGTCGATCGTCTTGGGGGTCATTTCTTTCGACAGCTTGTAATAACGCCATTGGCCGATGTCGGAGTTTCGGAAATACTCGGTTTGATACATCAGCACTTTGCCGAGTAAGCCGGCGTCGATCTGTTCGCGAGCGGCGTCCCAGATGGGAAGGCTCGTCCCTTGCACGCCGACTTGCATCACTTTGCCGGTGTCTTGCCAGACGCTGACCAGTTCGACGGCCTCTTCGACCTGCTTGACCATCGGCTTTTCGCAATAGACATGCATGCCGGCTTTCATCGCTTCGATCGCTTGAATCGCATGCCAATGGTCGGGCGTACCGATGCTGACCGCATCGAGATTTTCTTTCTCGTACATCTCGCGGAAATCGACGTAGCGCGCGACCTTACCGCCGTTCTCTTTTTCGATGTAGTCGGCGGCGCGATTACGATTGTGTTCGTACACGTCGCAGACGGCGACCAATTCGATATTGGCGTTTTCCTTCGCGATGGAGGAAAGACTTTTCACATGCGCGCCGAACCCGCGTCCGCCGACGCCGACGAAGCCGATTCGTAGTTTCGAGTTCGCATCGGCCGCTTGTGACTTTTTGACTTGTTGAACTGCGAGTGAACTTGCGGCGACGCCGGCGGCGGTCGACTTCATAAAAGTTCGACGCGAAGCATCGAAGGGACTCATAAGCGTGAGGCTCCAGTTTAGGTTGGGCGGGATAACAGTGGTGATTGCAGGCGAGACGACTCGCCGCTTCAGCGTGGCGAGCAAACCGCGCGAGGACAGTCTCGCATTTCTCCGAAAGGAGCGATCGGGCTTCTTATCCCAAGCTTATTATGGGGAGAAATTGCCATTACTTGAGTTTAATCACGCCGAGGGCGAAGCGGCAAGCGGCTTGCGGTTCTCCGGACAAAGTTAATCGTAAGCTTGGCACGATACGCAAGTTTTGCGCAACTATCGGCGAAATAAGTCGCAAATTCAGCGCGATATCGACAAAGAGTCGAATGAACCGGTTTACTGCAGCGGTTGAGAACGGACGACGGTTCTTTCGCCGATAAGATCGTCGAAGTATCGACGAGTTTGGGCGATCAGTTGATCGTAATCAGAATTCTCAATCTCAAGCCCCATCAACTCGACGTCGAACGCGCCTTCGTACCCAGCAGCCAACAGAGCTGATACGATCTCGCGAAGAGGGAGCTTTCCGGAACCGAGCGGTCGGCGATCTGGTTCGCCTGCCGGCGCTTCGTCGGCATCGGCCAACTGAACCAGGGCCAAGTGCGGGACGGCCGAGACGAGTTGGTTGATAAGATTTTTTTCGCCGAACAATTGGTAGACGTCGGCGACAATATTGAGATGGCGACTTTCAAATTGACTCACCAGTTCGATGGCGTCGGCTAGCGAATGCAAAAAAGTCCACTCGGCGCCGGCGGCAGGATGCATCGGCTCGACAGCTAAGCGAATATTATGCTCTTCGGCGATCGGCAACAGCTCGCTCAAGGCTGATCGAAATAAGCGTCGCGCGTGATTCACGGTATGTCCGCCGCGCGAACCGCTATGCGTGACGACGATCGGCGCTTGCAGTTCGGCCGCTTGTTCGATCGCCAGCTTGGCGTCGCGCAACGATTCGGCGAAGGTTCGGCCGTCGCTGCCGGTAAAACCGCCGATCCAGTTGAGCGCTACCGGGGTAAGGCCGTACTCTTCAAGCAAATGGGCGCCTTTCTCGACTCCATAGTCAACCAGCTTTCTTCGCCAAACATGCACCCCTTTCACGCCGGCTTCGGCAAGCTGTTGGGCGTCGGTCTCAAAAGACCAGCGAAAAGTCGTTAGTTGGTTGATCGCGAGAAGCGGCACGCGGCAAGCCTCCTTGTTGATGATTCGGTCCGATCCATCGGATGCGTCTCGGAAAGTCTTGGCCAGTATAGAAGGAGGCGGCGTCATGTAAACCGCCGCCGCCTGGGTGCTTTGCTAGCTGAGGCGATCGAGCTACTTGGTTAAATTCCAAGCGTCGAGCCAGCGCGTTGACTGGGGTTGCAACTCGAAATCTTCGACCAGGCGCCGGTGCATGTCGGCGAAATGCCCAGCGCCGTAGAAGACGCCGATTTTTCGTTTGCCAGCGTCCAATTGCTCGCGAAGCACTTCAAAAGCTTTCGCATTGCGCTGCGAAATCAAAGTCGAGCCGTTTTTGCCTTCGATGGCTCGCATTTGCCCTTCCATATCTTCCATTTGCGATGCAAAGATTTGTTTCATCCGAAGCTGGCGGTCATCGGCGAATAGGGCTAATAGCATGGCCGCGTTCATGTCTTCGCCTTTCGTCTGCTGGACCATGCCGGCGCCCATCAGGCGAGCGAACATTTGTAAAAAACCGTCTCCCCGTTCGGCCATGTCGGCGGCCATTTCGTCAGGCGTCATATCGGCATGAACGAAGTTTTTCGGCGTGTAGTCGACCTTTTGCAATTGAAACTCGAGACCGAGCAGGTCTTTCATGCCGTTTTGTAGGCCGCTGACGGCGCTGCCGCTACTTTTGGGCCCCCCTTTGGGAATTCGCGTTCCTTTCGGCGCGACGATCTCGTAGAGCAATGCGTCGTAGTTTTTGAACTCTTCGTTTAGTTGATCGTAGTACGATTGCTCGCCGATATGAACGGCCCCGATCAAGTCGACGATAATCTCAGGGTTTTTCGGATCGACATAACGCACGATGGCCGTCTGCAAAGCTTGCGGAACCCCCTTGGCGCTTTTATGAATGCGTAAAAAAGTAGGCTTACTCTTCTCTTCCGTCGCTTTCGCGGGCGTTTCGGCAGCGTTGGTCGCTAGCAGGGCGCCGCTCAACTGAAAAACGACCGCGAGTAGAAGCGAAAAGTAGGATCGAGGGGACATCGCGATCTCCGAGAAAGAAAAAGTGACTGTCTTCAATATAGGTTCGACCCGCGTCAGGCTCAACGAACGGGAGAAACTAGGCCGGAAATTTGGTGCAGTTTGTCTATTTTTTCTGGCCTGCCTTGTGTAGCGGAAGAGTCTGCCGATTGCGCCGGTTTTTCGGCAGAGAAAAGCAATCGCACTTAACTCCCGTCGCTGGGAATTCCGATACTACCGGCACAGCAGGATTTTTCCAAC
>JBITAD010000176.1:2417-3771 GCA_044439945.1 Blastopirellula sp. JB062 | reverse complement strand
TGCAATTCTCGATTCACTAGCTCGAGACGATGCAGGTTCGCGTGACGTTCCAGCGTTTTTGTCGGCAGCGCGGGTGCGCCTGGCAGGGTGGACATAGTCAAACCCAAAACTCGGACTGAACGAACGGATCAATTCCCATACGCGAGGGCAATTTTCCTCGTGAAACATAGGTCAGGCAGACCAAGGCGGCAATTTCTGATTGCTAATTCGCTTGCAAATTTAAATGTTCCGCCGCGGCGGGGGCTTACAAACGTACCATCAGCTTGACCCCCTTTCCCCCGGCCGAACCGGACTGAACCAGATATTCGTTAAGACGCTCTTTGTTCTAGTCCGATAAGGCTACCCGCGGCGGATAATCTAGTTGTGCGGTTCGTTTTAAGAGAATCCGCATTACGGATCCCCGAATTCCCGCCTGTTGAATGGGCGAAAAGGACTACCGACACGTAATTAACCTGCCTAGAATGCTTTGGCTGTGGAGACGCACGCATGAATTCGTTAGAAGTCGCCCTTCACCAAATTCGATCGGTTCGCCGGTATTCCCTCGATTTAATTGAATCGATCGACCATGCGGACTGGTATAAAATGCCGGAAGAAGGGGTTTCTCACGTCGCCTGGCAAGTCGGCCATTTGGCCATGGCCCAATATCGCTTGGCGTTAGAGCGAATGCGCGGTTCGCGAGAAGCGGACGAAGCGGTGATTTCGAGCGAATTTTTGCGCGTTTTCGGCAAAACCTCGACCCCGGTTCCCCAACCCGAGGTTTACCCTTCTCCAGACGAAATATTATCGGTTTTTAATCGCGTGCATCAGCAAGTGATCGAAGAGCTGCCGCAGTTTCCGCTCTCTCAACTGACTGACCCGCCTGAGAAACCTCACTCGTTATACGTCACCAAACTCGACAGTTTGCTTTGGTGCGGACAGCACGAAATGCTGCACGCCGGGCAAATCGGCCTCCTCCGCCGACTGTTGGGTGCAAGCTATCGCTGGTAATGATTCGAAATATTCAGAGTGCCGTCGCCCGCGAGTCGTCGATCGATTTGATTCGACCGCGAACTCCGCTGCCTTTGCTCATCACCGGCGTGGCCGGCGTCCCCGGTTACAACGCCCTCCCCTACTTTTCCGAAAAGTATCCGGGGCAAGTCGTCGGCGTTCGACAAGTCAACAATTGGCGCATGTCAGGCGATAACATCGTCGCCTGCGACGTCGAAGACGCCGACGGGCTCAAACGCCTGTTTGATAAGTATCAGTTTCAAGCGGTTCTCAATTGCGGCGGAAGTTGTGCGCTAAAATCGTGCGAGCTTGATCCCTCGATGGCTTGGCGAATCAATTTTGAAAGCGTCCGCAACTTGCTGCACGT
>JBITAD010000176.1:0-2407 GCA_044439945.1 Blastopirellula sp. JB062 | reverse complement strand
GTGCTGGAAGGTTCGGATACTCGGCTCGTGCAACTCTCGATCGACTTGGTTTACTCCGACAAGCTAGGAGGCGGCTACTTCGAAAGCGAACCGACCGACCCGGTCACCATCTATGGCAAAACGATGGCCGCCGCCGAAAATCTGATCCAACTCGAACGCCCTCAGTCGGCGATCTTGCGCATCTCACTGCCGATGGGGATCAGTTTTAACGGACACGCCGGCGCGATCGACTGGATCCAATCTCGCTTTATGAAAGACAAACCGGCCACGCTCTACTTTGACGAAATTCGCACGCCGACTTACACCGACTGCATGAATCGGGTGATCGACGACATGCTGGGTCGCAAGTCGGCCGGCATCTATCACGCAGGCGGGCCTCGGCGGCTGAGCCTGTATCAAATCGCCCAAATCATCAATCGAGTCGGCGACTACGACCCGAACTTGCTGATGGGCTGCATGCGAGTCGAAGCCGGACCGATCCCGCCGCGCGCCGGCGACGTCACCATGGATTCGACCAAGCTTGCGGACGAACTTGGTTACGACCCGTTCGACCCTTGGCCGCTGGAAGATCGCTGGATACCGACCCACATCGACTGGCATCACGAACGCCCCGCCGGCGAAGATCGGGGCCCGCACCGCGTACAAGACCTGCTGTATCGCAACCCGCGGTTCGCCGGCGAAGCGAACGCCGCAGACAACTAACGCTCGGCGATCAGCGCCGCATCGCATGCGACGCGCAAAAAAAAGCCCTCTCATGCGGAGAGGGCGAATTTTCTTTTTTGCGGGGGCTTGCGAATTAGCAGGGCTTGCGACTGCTCGTTCTAGGTCAGCGTCCAGCCGTCAGGAATCTGCGCCCCTTTTTCGACGCACGGAATTCCATCGACGACGGCGACCCCGACTTCGTACTCGCGGTTATCAATTCCCAAGTCGTTCACGATCCGAACGTTTTTGCCGATGTTGCAATTCTTATCGATGATCGCTCCTTGAATCACCGAACCGCAGCCGATGCCGAGCGGCGGCCGCTTGCAACTACGATGGTCGGCCAGTTCGCCTTCGGTCTCGTAGTAATCGGAGCCCATCAGTACCGAATCTTTAATCGTCACGTTCTCGCCGATCAAGCTGCGCAAACCGACGACGCTATTGTCAATTACGCAGCCCGCGCCGATTCGACAACCGTCGGCGATTTGACTTCGCGTGACAGACACTTCCGACATCAAGGTCGGCGGCAAGAACCGAGCCCGCGAGTAAATCGGCTCGTCTTCGTCCGAAAAGCTGAAAGGGGGATTCGGATCCGCCAACGACAAATTCGCTTCGTAGAAGGCGCGAATCGTACCGATGTCTTCCCAGTAATCGTCAAACGCATGCAACTGCACGTGCCGCGAACGAATCGCCGCCGGGAAAATCTCGCGACCGAAATCTTCGTAATCCGTTTTTTCGAGCACGTCGACCAACGTGTCGCGATTAAACAAATAAATGCCCATGCTCGCTAGACAGTCGCGACCTTGGCTTTTAACGCCGAGCGCTTCTAACTTGTCTGGCGCCATGCGAACCAGATCCAAGTCTTCTTCGGTTTGCGGCTTTTCGACGAACCCGACCACTCGGCCCGAATCGTCCAATCGCATAATGCCGAGCGATCCGGCGTCTTCTCGCGTTACCGGAATGCCGGCGATGGTGACGTCGGCCCCGCTTTGGATGTGGGTCTCCAACATCTTGCGGTAATCCATCCGGTAAAGTTGATCCCCCGCCAAAATCAAGACGTAGTCGGTGCCGTACTGCTGAATGTATTTCAGGTTTTTGCGGACGGCGTCGGCGGTGCCTTGATACCAATCGGTCGACTCGTTGCCCGTTTGCTGGGCGGCCAACAACTCGACGAAACCTCCGCGGAAGTTGTCAAATCGATAGGTTTGTCGAATATGCCGATGCAGGCTGACCGAGAGAAACTGAGTCAACACGTAGATGCGATTCAAATCGCTGTTGATGCAGTTTGAGAGCGGAATATCGATCAGGCGATATTTGCCGGCAAGCGGCACGGCCGGCTTCGATCGGTATTTCGTCAGCGGATAAAGTCGGGTGCCGCGACCGCCGCCGAGTACCAGGGAAATGACATTACGCATATTAACGACCGAGATTCCTCAAAGAAGTGATGTCCATGGCCAGGCCTTTGCAACCAAGCATATCAGTTGCGTCGCAGCGCTGGCAAGCGGCGCATTCGGCGGTAATAAAGAAGTTCTGATGAGGAAGCGTTAGCAGGGCGCTTTTTGATAAAAACCGCGACGACGCTGTTCGCTATAGCGTTGCAACGCTTCTTCGATCACCGGAATCGCCTGTTCGGTCGGCTGCATTTCGTCGACTTCGACCGTTTTGCCTTCAAGCTGTTTGTAATCTTGGAAAAAACGTCGCAGCATGT
>JBITAD010000175.1:0-3772 GCA_044439945.1 Blastopirellula sp. JB062 | reverse complement strand
AACAGCTTGAATAGATTTAATTTTATCTCCAGAAGCCACAAGATTATTTAAAGTATTCCTTAAGTGGGCTCAAATCCCACGCTCGAAGTGTACCGGATTCAACCGAATTCGCAAGCGCCGTGGGCGAACTTTTCCACAAATTGCGTCCGACCGCGACCAAGTGGGCCGAAATCCCCCATTACCGCATTCGGCAAAAATTGAGGTGGAGGCGATTCCAGATATTTCGTACTCTTCGCCCCGCTTCGGTTTCCGTCGCAATCCAACCGCACATCCTGCTCCGGATATTTATCGCCCGATTGGTCCACTTCGTGATTTCGCATCTCCCCACAGAACCTGTCGTCATTACCGGGATCGGCATGATCACTTCGGTCGGCCAAGATCGCGAATCGACTTGGCGCGCGGTACGACGCGGAGAATGCGGCATTCGCCGAATGACCGATCTGACGCCGATTCCCGACAACTTGGTGCTTGGCGCTCCGGTCGATTTGCCAAATTTAAACCGCGACTCGATGAAGCCGATGCTGCTGAACGACATCTCAGCGGAAGAGGCGATGCGCGACTCGCAAATCGATCTTAGCGACGTCGACCTCGAGCGTTTCGGCTGCGCGATCAGCGGACACATGGGAGACGCCTCGGGGCGGAGCATTCTGGAAAATCGTCCGGTTCGCTGGGTCACCACCGGTAACAACTGGTGGAAACAGCTCTATCCGAATACTTCGTGCGGTCAAATCGCCAATCGCTATGGCTTGCTCGGCCCGCGAATTTGTCATTCGACCGCTTGTGCCAGCGGACTGGTCGACATGATGAGCGCCGTTCGCGCGATTCGAGACAATCAATGCGACGTCGCCTTGGTCGGCAGCGGCGAATCGATCGATCCCCTTTTCGCAGCCGGATTTCGCAGCATGCGAGTTCTTTCCGACAGCGAAGATCCGAAAAACTCTTGCCGACCGTTCGATCGCAATCGCAATGGATTCGTCATGGGCGAAGGCTCGGCGATGTTCGTCATTGAGCGGCTCAGCCATGCCGTCGCCCGCGGCGCAAAGATTTATGCCGAAATACTCGGCTGTCGCTGCCTGTCGGAAGCCCATCATGTGACCGGTCTCGATATGGAAAGCGGCGCCCTCGAACGACTGATCAACGACACGCTGCGCGTCAGCGATTTGACGCCTCGCGATATCGAATACGTCAACTGCCACGGCACCGGCACGAAACAAAATGATATCAACGAGATACGCGGCATCCGCGCCGCCTTCGGCATTCAAGCCCAGAGAACATGCATCAGCAGCTTGAAATCGATGCTAGGGCATCTGGTCAACGCATCGGGAAGCGTCGAACTAGCGCTAACGACCCTGGCGCTGCGAGACGGTTTTATGCCGCCGACTTCCAATTTGAGCGATCCTGATCCCGAATGCGATCTAGACTGCATTCCTAAAATCGGGCGCCCGCTCATGGCGCAACACGCCATGAAGCTTTCCGTCGCCTTCGGCGGTCACTTGGTCGCCGTCGCGATTCGACGCTGGAACGACGCCGCTTCCGGCTTCGGCTATCCCGAGACGCGTCGTGCGGCGTAGCTCATCGGTTTTGGTCGACTGACGACCAGCCTGCCCGCGCGGGGGTCGCCGCTCGCCTGCTATTTTGCCATAAGCGAGCGTATTCGTCCTCTCTTGATTATGGCATGCCGTCTGCGTTGTCTTCCTGCGAAGGCGCGAGCGATTGGAGCGTTTTTCCCGTCTCCTCGCGACGAAACGCCGTACGACGTCTTTTGAAAGGCCAAACTCATGGAGAGGCGACATGTCCGACTCATTGAAGGGAAAACGTATCGCAATTCTCGCAACCGACGGCTTCGAACAAGTGGAGCTGACCCAGCCGATGGAAGCGTTGCGAGCGGCGGGCGCCGAGGTCGAACTGATTTCGCCCAGATCAGCCGACATTCAGGGAATGCATCACGATCAACCGGCAGACAAGTTCTCGGTCAATCACACGATCGATCAAGTTGACTCAGGGCGTTATGACGGATTGGTATTGCCAGGCGGAGTCGCCAATCCCGACTCGCTGCGAACCGACCTGCGGTGCGTTGAATTTGTCCGCGACTTTTTTGAACAAGAGAAAACGGTCGGCGCGATTTGTCATGGCCCCTGGACGTTAATCGAAGCCGATGTCGTGCGTGGTCGGGTCGTGACCTCGTGGCCCAGCCTGAAAACCGACCTGATCAACGCCGGCGCCAATTGGCGCGACCAAGAGTGCGTCGACGACGACGGCCTGATCACAAGTCGCAAACCGGCTGACTTGCCCGCATTTTGCAGTCACCTGATCGACGCGTTTGCCGCAAGCCGCTCGACTCAATCAACGACCTAACCCAACAATGCGAAACCGAATGGCTCCCTAAATAGCATGCCAAGTGGATCTACAAGAGTGCCAAAGGCGACTTAGAATAAAATGCGTCGCGGCGACAGTCGTCGCGGGCGCAGCTTGATTCTTCGCTTCCCTGATTGGCGACCTCCCTTGCAAACGACCCCATCGAACTATTTACCATTCGCCGCGTTATTGGTTCGCGTCGCCCTGGCCGCTTCGTTCCTTTCGGCCGTCGCCGACCGCTTTGGCCTTTGGGGCGCCCCCGGCGAGGGAGAGGTTTCGTGGGGGAACATGGATAACTTTCTCGCGCACACGCAACTGCTGCTTTGGTATCTGCCGCCGTCGCTGGCGAACGTCGCAGGCTGGGCGGCGACGATTCTTGAAATCGTATTAGCCGCCGCACTGCTGGTCGGAGTCGCGATCCGCTTAGTCGCGTTGGCGAGCGGCGGCCTGCTGCTGATCTTTGCGTTCAGCATGACGCTGGGTACCGGCGCAGAAGGGGCTCTTTCTTATTCGGTCTGGACGGCTGCTGCAGCTGCCTTATTGCTGGCGGCGCTCGACCCCGCATCGTTGGGCCCCGCCATCGGTTCGTCTACCTCAGGCCCTGCCGATTAATCGACCGCCTCCGAATTTACGGCGGCGCCGTGATTATTTTCAAGGACCAACTCGTCAACTTCGCCCAGTTGGAAGGACGGCAAATCAGATCGTTCGCTGCCGCGAAATAGATCGACGCAGTTATTGCCGACGATCACGATCTTGCTGCATTTTCCGTCAGTTTGAACGGCCGCCCCAGACAAGCCCGAAAAGCCGTTGCCGGTCAAGACGATATCGCTGGTCGACTGCAAAAAGACGCCGCCTGAATCATCTTGAACCGGGTCGGTTCGCCGCATGCTCTGGCCGACGCTGCTATTCGAGAAACTATTTCCGGTGACGGTGATACGACTGCTTTTCGGCGAAATGGTTAGGCCTCGCTTCGCACACAACACAAACGTATTGGCCGAGACCGCACAACCGGTCGCGTCCGCCAAATCGACTCCGCCCCCTGCGTTATGCGCGATCACGTTTGCGCTAACGGTGATTCCGTAACAATCGCGATCAAGCCGAACCGCCGTCGCCTGACATTCTTCGATCATGTTGCCGCTCACGATTGACCCGTATGTGTTTTCGATGACGACCCCGTCGCGCAGATGATCGTCGAGATTGTTGCCGGACATGCAAAGGTTGTACGAATCAAGACAATGCACCGCGTCTAAATTTTCTTCAAAATGGTTTGCGCTGACGACGATGTCATGCCCGCCGATGATTCGCAAACCGACTTGGCCGTTATACGTAAGAATCGAATCGCAAACGCGAGGATCTTCGAGACAGTCGACCAAATTCACCCCATGTCTTCCGTTGCGATCGATCGACATTCCATGCA
>JBITAD010000174.1:0-3788 GCA_044439945.1 Blastopirellula sp. JB062 | reverse complement strand
GTCCTTCTCCTGGCTTTGCTGGCGGCGCCCTACATCGCTTTGCAGATGGACGAGACGACCATTTTCATCGGTTGCGGGGTCGGCATGTTGATCGGATTTATCGGGGCGATTCCGCCGGCGATTCGCGCCTTACGAATGTCAATTGTTTCCGCCCTTCGAGCGGTTTGATTTTTTTGCTTTGCGACGCTTGTCGCCTATCTGTTTTTTTAAGGAATCGAAAATGAATGCGAATGTTTGGGGCTGTTCTCTCGGTTTAATTTCGTTACTGACGCTTGGCTGCGCAGCGGAGCCGTCGGCCCAAACGGCGAATACGGCGACGGGACCATCGGCCGCCGGCGCGGAGTACGTGTTGTCGTCGGAACCTGCCGGAGCGATCGGCGTCGCCGAAGCGCGCGAGTCGGCCGAAGACGCGAAAGACGTGGTGGTGGTCGGCCGTATCGGCGGCAGCGCCAATCCTTGGATTGAAGAACTAGCGGCGTTTTCGTTAGTCGATACGACGCTGAAAGCTTGCAGCGACATTCCTGGCGACGCTTGCGAAAAACCGTGGGACTACTGCTGCGCGACAGACCAACTGCCGACTTCGACCGCATTGGTCAAAGTGATCGACGCCCAAGGCGAAGTCGTCAAACAAGACGCGCGTCAGCTGCTGGGCGTGAAAGAACTTTCGACCGTCGTCGTGCAAGGCAAAGCCAATCGCGATGAAGACGGAAATCTCACGATTTTAGCTTCGAATATCTTTGTTAAATAAGTAGGCGACGCCATGAATGCTACCGTCGATCTTAGGCAGCTTGCCATTGATCGCGGCGACAAACCTTCCGCTTCGCGTCCCCTGCGGCGACATCTCTTTTCGAGATATCTGCTGCCGGGCGCGATCGCGGCCGGATTTTTCGCCTTGATCGGCTGGTCGCTGCGCGATGCGGTCTTTCCGCCTAACCTGGTCACGGCCTCGCCGGTGATCTCCGCTCGCTCCGAAGTGCAGCGCGGCGGCACGCCGTTGTTTCAGGCCGCAGGCTGGATCGAACCTCGTCCTACCCCAATTCGAGTCGCGGCGTTAGCGCCGGGCATTGTCGAAGCCTTGCTAGTCGTCGACGATCAAGCGGTCGAAAAAGGAGAGCCGATCGCCCGCTTGGTCGACGAAGACGCCCAACTCGCTTTAAATCGGGCTCGCGCCGACGTTCACCTTCGCGAAGCGGAAGTCGACGAGGCGCAGTCGAACTTGATCGCAGCCAATACGCGTTATGAAGAACCGGTGCACCTTGAGGCGATATTGGGCGAATCGGAGGCGCAGCTCGCAGAGGTCGAGACGCTGCTGAAAAACCTGCCGTACGAAACGTCTCGCGCTATCGCGCGTCGCGAATATGCGCTGATCGATTACGAAAGTAAACGATCTATCAAAGATTCGATCGCCGCACGCGACGTAGACGCCGCCAAGTCGGAGTACGACGCCGCCGAAGCGATGGTCAACGAATATCGCGAACGGCGATCCGCGTTGGAAAAACAACGCTCGGCTCTACGACAAAAACGAAACGCGCTCAAACGGCAACTGGAACTGCTGACCGACGAAAAGAAAACGCTCGGCGAAGCCGCCGCGCGATTAAAAGCGTCGCAAGCTCGATTGGCTCAAGCTAAAGTTCGCCAGGCCGAAGCGCAGCTACGATTTGATCGCATGACGATCACGGCGCCGGTCTCCGGTCGCATCTATCAATTGATTGGGCATCCCGGCTCGAAAATGGGAGGCGACCTGACCCTGTCGCATGGCTACGACGCCAATACGATCGTCACGATGTATCAGCCGGAAATGTTGCAAATTCGTGTCGACGTTCGATTTGAGGATGTCCCGCACGTCACTTTAAATCAACCGGTCGAAATTAAGAATCCGGCGCTGCGCCAGCCCCTTTCGGGGCGAGTGTTATACGTCAGTTCGGAGGCAGATATTCAAAAAAATACGCTGCAAGTCAAAGTCGCAATCGACGAGCCGCCGCCGGTTTTTAAGCCGGAAATGTTGGTCGACGTGACGTTCCTTGCGCCTCCTTCGCTTTCAGCGCCGAATGAGTCGACGGAAGAATTGCAACTGTTCGTTCCGTCGCAAGCGATTCACGCTTCCGAAAACGGCGATTACGTCTGGCTCGCCGACCAAAGCGAAGGCCGCGTTTATCGTCGCCTTGTACGAACCGGCGCCGCTGGGCCCGGCGGCTTGACGGAAATCCGCGACGGTTTAAACATCGCCAGCCGCGTCGTCGTTTCGGCCCGGCGGGACCTACGCGATGGCCAGCGCATCGTCGTCTCTAAAGAAGAACCGGCGCCGCGTAAAGATGACGCTGAACGGCGGACGCAACTGACCCGATTGCCAACCGAAGGAGCCCCATAAATGGCGTTAGTAGAAATCCGAGGCTTGACCAAGCAATACCGCAAAGGGGACGAAACGATCACCCCCATCGACGACCTTTCGTTCGATATCGAACAGGGCGAATTCATCGCGCTGATGGGCTCTAGCGGAACCGGCAAGTCGACCCTTCTTAATTTAATCGCAAGCATCGATCGCCCCGACTCGGGCAGCATCCATGTCGGCGGCGTCGAAATCACCCGACTATCACGCTCCAAACTAGCCGCTTGGCGCGCGGCGAACTTAGGATACGTTTTTCAAACGCATAACCTCATTCCGGTACTGACGGCGTTTGAAAACATCGAGTTGCCGTTACTGCTGTTGCCAATGTCGAGCGCCGAGCGGCGCAAACGAGTCGAAATCGCCTTGGAAGCGGTCCATTTGCTGGATCGTGCGAATCACTACCCGCGGCAATTGTCGGGCGGGCAAGAACAACGCATCGGCATCGCCCGCGCGATTGTCGCCCATCCCAAAGTTGTGGTCGCCGACGAACCGACTGGCGACCTTGACCCGACCACGTCAGAGCAGATCTTGGAATTGCTGCAACAGCTGAACGATCAGCTCAACGTTACGCTGGTCATGGTAACCCACGATCATGAAGCGGCCGAAACGGCGAAACGTCAATTTCGGATGGATCAAGGCAAGCTCGTCGAAACAACCGGCGCCGCTCTCGTCAGTTAAAAGGATGCACACGTGAAATTTCTTAGCTACACGTTCAAAACGCTCTGGCGTCATCGCTCGCGTACGCTTCTGACCGTCAGCGGCTCGGCGGTTGCGATCTACGTCTTTTGTTTTGTCGGCGCGATTCGCGAAGGGATGAATGATTTAAAACGCAGACAAATGGAGAAAGGCTCGCTGATCGTCTTTCAAGCCAATAAGTTTTGCCCCGCAACGAGCCACCTGCCTCAAGATTACGCTGATAAAATCTCGCAATTGCCCGGCGTGCGCGACGTCGTACCGGTACAAGTCTTCACAAACAACTGCCGCGCCAGTTTAGACGTCATCGTCTTTTACGGAGTCCCGCCTGAGAAGCTCGATTCGGCCCGCGATTTCCGTTTGATCTCCGGCAATTGGCAAGATTTCAAATCGCATCAAGACGCCGCAATCATCGGCAGCGCCGTCGCCGCGCGACGCGGAATCAAGTTGGGCGAAAAATTCTCGATCGGCGATCTAACGGTGAATATCGCCGGAATCTTTGAGGCCGACGACCCGGCCGAAGAAAACTACATCTATTCGCATCTCGAATTTTTACAGCGAGGCAAAGGGCTGAACCTGGTCGGCATGGTCACCCAACACGAAGTTTTGCTGCAAGACGGAGTCGATTCAGCGGCGCTCTGCCAACAAATCGACGATCTCTATCGGGGCGGTCCAGTCGAAACCGATACGCGATCGAAAGGCGTGTTTC
>JBITAD010000173.1:945-3791 GCA_044439945.1 Blastopirellula sp. JB062 | reverse complement strand
ATAAGGCGTCGAGTCGATCAGCGTAAAGAGGCGCCGACGGACGTCGTCCATCGTGACCGGCGTTTCGTCGTGCTCGCCGTGGCTATATTCGTCATTCAGTGCCGGACCCCAGTCGGGCGAGCGTGAATCGTAGGTAAGAATCTGGCCGGTGTTGTTGGCCATCAGGCCGCGCCAGTCCTCGAAGACGTCGGCCAAACTGTTGACGAAGATCCGCGGCCGCCGCATCAGCTCGGGATCGGGCAGGCGGCCGCATTGGCGTTCCCACTCGATGATCGGCGACTTGGCGCCGGTGAGCTTGCAATGGTAGACGTGCGCCGCCCAGATCATGGCGCGGCGGTTCCACCGTTCCGGATCTTGCCACGCTTTTTCGCCGGCGACGACGCGCGTCCCTTGCGACCCCCAGACGCCGAAGAGCGCCGGGTTGCGTCGCGCCCAACTCGCGGCGTAGCAGTTTTTGCACCCTTCGGCGACCTTTTCGCAACCGCGCCACGCGTTGAAGGTGTGGTCGCACCATTCGATTTTTGTCGCTTCTCCCATTCTCGGCCGTCTCCTTTGGCTACGTAGCTAAACTCGATGCGGGTAACGATCGTCGACGGCTTGCAGCCCATCGACTTGCAAAACATCGTGACGAAGTCCGCGGCCAGCATGCCGGGGAAACCTTCACGGGCCGTCGCGTGCGGCTCGCGCATGATCGCGTCGAGTCGTTCGCGGGTGACCTTCTCGATCTTGATCACGCACAACCGGCGTACCTTCGACCCCTTGGGAAGTCCCATCCCCTTCTCGATCGCTTGGACGTACGCGCCGACCTCGAGCGACTCCCAGCCAAGCCGCCGCGTTACGTCCTTTTCTTCGCGCTCGACTTGGTCGGTCGTCAAGCTAAACGACATGAGCTTCACGGCGTTTCCTCCTTCTTCGGCGGATCGCTCCAGACGATCCGGACGCCGCGCGCCGTCAGCCATTGGATCCCCGCTTCGATCGAGCGACGATAGCCGCGGCCGTCGTCGCCAAGTACTGGCGCGACGTACGTCTTCGCGGCGTCGGCGGTTTGTGGTGATTGCGGTTGCATTAGGCGGCGTCCCCCTTGCGACCGCGCTCGGCCGCGAAGCCTGGTTGCGATTTGTCGGGCTGCGGACATTCGGCGTAGATCTGCTCGATCTCGCCGAGTCGCTCGACGATCGCGGCTGTCTCGAGCTGCGTCAGCGACCGGTTGGGGAATCGCTTGTCGAGCGTGTCGACGACGTCGGCGATCAGCTTCATCGAAACCAAGCCAGGCGCCGCGTCGTGCGCTTTGCGGACGAAGCCGGCGGGCGTTTGTCGTTCATCCATCGGGGGCAATTGAATCACTCGGTAGTCTCCTTCGTAGTGGTCAAGGTGCGTTGCTCTTGCGGCGGTTTTGGCGTGACGCCGAAGTTGCGAACCGCTTCGACGTGTCGGCAGGTCCGTCGCGCGCCGCTTTTACGAAATTCACTACAAGGGCAGTACGTTTCCCGCCCTAGCAATACGGTAAAAGTTTGGCCGTCGCGGCCGCAGCGCACGCGGGCTTCGACTTGTTGGATCGTGACGGCGTCGCCGTTGGTTGCGATCACGTGCGTCTCCTTTAGCTTTTATGGCACGACGCATTCTCGGCGTCTCGACGTTTGGAAGGCGAGAAAGCTAGGCCGCGGCGCTTCAGCTTTTCTTTTTCAATTCGGAGCGTGTCGGCGTGATAGGCGGCGATCAGTCGCCGCAGCTCGATAGCGTCGGCCGGGA
Source organism: Blastopirellula sp. JB062 (assembly GCA_044439945.1). Classification (GTDB taxonomy): domain Bacteria; phylum Planctomycetota; class Planctomycetia; order Pirellulales; family Pirellulaceae; genus Blastopirellula. The sequence continues at coordinate 2,042 of JBITAD010000173.1, read as the reverse complement.
TCCGCTCTAGCGCGTTGCGGTTGCCATCCTCGAGCCACGCCGATAGATGCATTTGGACGCCGCACGCTTTGCTGTGCAGGTTGTGAGCGCGGGCGCCTTGGTTGATCAGCTGCGCGGCGGCGATCACGTCGCGGGCGTCGTTGACGATCTTGGTCGTCGCGTCGTCGATCAAAGGGGTCGCGGTGGTCATTGGTCAGTTTCTTTCGGTTTCGATTTGTGGTTTAGCAGGTCGATCGCTTCGCTGATCGCTTGCCGGTGGTCAGGTCCGCCAGGGTTGGCGCGGTAATGCTTCCAGATTCGCGCCCGCAAGCCGCTTGGCAGGCGGTACCAGTGCGGGGCGCAGGCGACTAGGTCGGCGGCGATCGTGTTGGCACAGCCGTCGACCGGGCAGGTTTTGAAGCCTTCTTTCATCGCGGGTAACTCCTAGGGTTCATTTGCCGCCCCACTCGCCGCCGGCAGCGCGGATTTTCTTTCCAAAAACGGAGTTGAAATAGGCGCCCGGCGAGACTTGGAAGCCGCCGCGCTCGGCGATCGTGCGGATCGTGTCGAGTAGCGACTCGATCGCCCCGCTGACTTCCAGGCCGTCGGCTTCGCAGTTGTCCCAGACGCGACCAGCTCGCGCTGCAAAACTTGGTTCGACGCGGCGCCCGTCGGGTGTCTTGCAGACGTTTTCGGCGTATTGGATCGCCGTCAGGATCCGCGCCGCTCGCGCTCGGATGCGGGCATGGCGTTGTCGCTCTTGCTCGGCCGGGTTGGCGTACAGCTCGCCGACGGCGTTCATCGCGGCGCCGATCGGTCGCGGGCCGTCGTCGTCGAACTTCGGCCAGTCCGGCGACGCGACGGGCGATGCGCCCCTTGGCGCTTGAGTGGAGTTTGTTCTTGAGTTTGGGGTTGAAGGAGAGAAAGGTTTGTTTTCTTGGTTCTTGATGTCAGAAGGGGGGCGTCTTGGCGGCGGTTCGGGGCGTCGCTCGATCGGCGGCGGCGATGGCGGCGGCGTGGCGCAAACCCGTTGATCGTCGCGGCTTGCGTCGCGCTCCGCTGGTCGCGCCGCAGGCGGCGCAAAATCCACGTGCGGCGCTGGATCCGCGACCGGCGGC
>JBITAD010000173.1:0-935 GCA_044439945.1 Blastopirellula sp. JB062 | reverse complement strand
CGGATCCGCAGCCGGAATTTGCGCCGACTCCGGCGCTGGATCCGTCTGCGGCGCGATCTTGAGTGCCGCGACCGGCGCCGTCGTGACCTTGAGAGTCGCGATCGGGCGGCCGCAGCGGTCGGCGTGGACGGCGAGCGCATCCCGGACCGCGATCCGCGTCGTCTTCACGCCATCGTCTTCGTAGGTCAGCTCGCGCGTGACCAGACCCAGCTCCTCGAGCCGCTCCAGCGCGCGCCGTAGCGATTGCTGGGATAGGTGGAACTTGCCGTAGTCGTGCGTGACCGCGATCTCGATCGAGCCGGGGGCGTGATCGAGCGCGTCCCAGAGCCGACGATAGGTCGCCAGGGCTGGAAGCGTCATGCGGGGCCACGCTTCCAGCGTGGTCAATAGTCGGTTGTAGCTTGCGTGTTCGTCCATGTTGCTCCCTTCCTGGTTGCTACGCGCTTCGCGGCGTCCCCTCCGTGGTTTGCGATCGACCGCGACCGCCGCGCATGCCACGTCGTCGCCGCTTCTTCGGCTTCGATTCGGTAGGCGTCGCGGCGGGTGTCGGCCGTTTGAGCTGGGGCGCCGTGTCGACGGTAGAGCGATCGATCGGTTCGGCGGCGATGATTTCGGTCCGCAAGATCCGCGTCCCATCGGGGGCGGTGATGTCGAGCCGAACATTGTGCCCCTTGAGTTGCAAAACGGTTACGACGATCGCGTCGCCGATCTGAATCGATTGATTGCGTTTGCGGGTGAGTACTAGACCCATGGGAAACCCTCCTTGGTAGTTGCGAGAGACGAGGCGACGACCATCGTCGCCCCGCGGGACGCGTGGTTCAGTTACGGGCGGCCATGTCTTTGCGGTATCGTTTCCCGACTGCTTTCGTCTCGTTCATCGAAGCCGTTAATTGTTCGCGAAACGCGTCGAGTAACTTTGCCAGTTGTGCATCGAT
>JBITAD010000172.1:0-3815 GCA_044439945.1 Blastopirellula sp. JB062 | reverse complement strand
GTCGAGCGGGCGGTCGCCGGAGTTTCGCGAGCCGCCGGTTATTGCGACGACGTCGAGTTCTCGCCCGAGGACGCCTCGCGGACCGAACCCGACTTCTTGTGTCGGGTGGTCGAAGCGGCAATTCGAGCCGGCGCGACCACGGTCAACATTCCGGACACGGTCGGCTATGCGACCCCGACCCACATGGGGCGCGTGATCTCCGACCTGATCAACCGCGTGCCGAACATCGATCAGGCGACGATCTCGGTCCACTGCCATAACGATCTCGGTTTGGCCGTCGCCAATAGTTTGGCCGCCGTCGAAGCAGGCGCCGGACAGATCGAATGCACGATCAACGGCATCGGCGAAAGAGCAGGCAACTGCGCCTTGGAAGAGATCGTTATGGCAATCCGCACCCGGCACGACTATTACCAGGTCGATACGCGGATTCAAACCGAACGCCTGGTGCCGACCAGCCGTTTGGTATCGAGCGTAACCGGCATGCAGGTACAGCGCAACAAGGCGATCGTCGGCCGCAACGCGTTCGCCCACGAATCGGGGATTCATCAAGACGGCATGCTGAAAGAGCCGACGACCTACGAAATTATGCGTCCTGAAGACGTCGGCTTCGCCAAAACCGACTTGGTGCTCGGCAAACATAGCGGACGCGCGGCGCTGGCAGATCGGGCTCGCGGACTTGGCTATCATTTGAGCGGCGAACAATTGCAAGCCGTTTTTGAACAGTTCAAAGTGTTGGCCGACAAAAAGAAAGAGATCTACGACGGCGATATTTCGGCCCTTTGCGAACAACAGATTCGCGGCAGCGATCTGGCGAAAGAATGGTCGCTGGTCGCGTTGGAAGTTTCGTCGGGCACGCAACGTCAGCCGAACGTGAAACTGACCCTTTCTCACGCAGGCGAAGAACATTCGGCCGAAGTCGCCGAGGGAGACGGCCCGATCGACGCCGCCTTTTGGGCGGTCGAACGGATCACCGGCGTCAAACTGAACTGCAAAGACTTTCAGGTTCGCAGCGCCACGTTGGGACGCGACGCGCAAGGAACCGTGACGATCGACATCGAGCACGAAGGCGCCATCTTCCGCGGACGCGGCGTCTCGACCGATACCGTCGAATCGACCGTGATGGCGATCTTAGACGCCGTCAACCGGATCTGCTGGAAACAAAGCCAGCCGGCCGCCAAAGGTTAAGCGACCTATCGACGAAGAAGAACGACGAATGCAGAGGATAAAGCGCCTCGGCATTCGGACTTCTTATCAATGGTTGATTTGCGGCGACTGCGACGCCGCTGCCGGCGATTGAAAAAAGATCGCCAACCAAACGCTCGCCTGATCGGGATCGGTCCAGGCGACCCGGTGCCGCTGACGTGCCGGCAGCAGCAACGCTTGGCCGGGGCGCAGTTCGATCAGTTCGGGCGAATCTTCGATTTCGATGCGCGCCGCGCCCGAGAGTAACAACACCCATTCGTGCTCGTCTTGGTCGTACCAATCATTCGGCGGCGAAACATGGCCGCGCGAGACGATCCGCTCGATCCGCAGCGTCTCGGTTTGAAGCAATGTTTCGAATAACTCTTGCGGAAGATTTGTCGGCAAGTCGGCCAAGAGGTCCATGATTTGCATTCAGATCGCCTCAAACGAGAAGAAAACGCATTGACTCGATTATTGTAGCGGCCGCCCCACGCATGTGGTTGCGCGACGCTCAACGGGGAAGCTTCGCCAGCAGTTTGTCGCGGCTCTTCCTAGCGACGCATTTCGTTTCTGCCCGAAAAGCGTAAGCCGCGCGTGCACGGCACGCATCTTGCATCGCTATTTTCTGAAAAGCATGCCACGCTAACCAGCGTCAAACTGACGCGACGAGCATCGCGGTTAAAAAAGGAGACGATGATGAACGAAAAAAATGAACGCCTGAAAGCGATTGAGACGCTGCGCGATATGATCGACGACATTCAGCACGCCATGCTGGTGACGAAAGACTCGGACGGTCATTTACGAAGTCGTCCGATGTGCACCGCGGGGCACAAATTTGACGGCGACTTGTGGTTCGTCACCGTCGCCGACGATCCGAAAGTGGGCGAAATCCAAGCCTCGCCGCAGGTCAACGTTTGTTACGGCTCGCCGTCGCATGACGATTTCGTTTCGCTGTCGGGCAAGGGCGAAGTCATTCATGATCGCAAACGAATCGAAGGCTTGTGGAACGACGATCTCAACCAATGGTTCCCGAACGGATTAGAAACCGAGAATCTGGCGCTGATCCGGGTCGACGTGCACGAGGCCGAATTTTGGAGAAATCATTCGGGCGGCTTGAAAGGGATGGTGCGATCTCTCTTTACCAAGTCGCACGAAGAAGATCACGAAAAGATCGCCTGGGAAGAGCATGCGACGGTTTCGTAACAGGTCATAAGAACCTGAGGGTGTCGACAAACCGCTATCCGCCGGGAAATCTTGTTGGAAAAAGGAGTCACGTGATGAAATCGATTTCGACTGACGAACTACGCCATTTGATGCAGCGAGGCGAAGCGGTCACGCTAATCAATACGTTGCCGGCCGAGCATTTTGCCGAGACGCATATTCCGGATTCGATCAACATACCGCTCGATTCGATCGATTTTGCGGATAAGGTCGAGCAAGCGGTCGGCGGCAAGAGCCAACCGATCGTCACCTATTGCGCCAGCGAAGATTGTCCTTCGTCGACCAAGGCGGCCAAAGCGCTCGAATCGCAAGGGTTCACGAACGTAAGCGATTATGAGGGAGGCGCAAAAGCCTGGAAAGAAGCAGGCCTTGAGCTATCTCACGCCTAGGCAGGCGCGCGCTGCCGGCGCACAGCGCCCTCAAGAGGCGGAGCGACGACAAGAGCTTCTTGTCGTCGCTTTCTGCTGCGCTGGGGCTGGTCAGGCTTAAGCCGGCTTCGTCCCGATCGCGGCGCGAACCGGCATCGACCAGATCTCCATGTCGAGTTCTTGATCGATAGCAAAACCGGCGTCGGCGACCAAGGAAACGACGTCGATCGGCTGGCAATCGACAATATGCGGGAAATGTTGGTGCATCCAGATATACGTTTTTTCCAGCACGCTCGCCTTGTCGCCGGTTTTGACCGTCGCCATTGAGACGACGCCGATTTTGCCCCCTGGTTTGAGCGCTTTTAACATTTCGGCCAACACCAACGGAATATCAGGCTCGTTAAACAGTTCGAGCGTGAAGCTCATAAACGCGGCGTCAAAGCTGCCGGGTTCAAAATCTAAGTTGCGGGCGTCGCCGATATGCAGTTGGATACGATCGGCGACGTCGGTTTTGGCAATTTTCGCTTCGGCCACTTTTTGCATGCCCGGCGAAATGTCGACGCCGATCACTTGGCCGGTCGGACCGACCAGCCGAGCTAGATCGATCAATGAGTTTCCGGTGCCGAAACCGATTTCAAGGACGCGATCGCCCGGCTGCAACTGCAAGCCGTTTTGGCCCATTTCACGAGCTTGGTGCTCGCTTGAGTCCGCGATAAAATCGTAAGCGCCGCTTATCCGGTCGTAAAAAGATTGATTCGTTTGCTGGTGCTGGTCGGGCATCGACATGTCCTTTGCGTTGCGAAAACGGAGAGCGGCGTTTTTACAGGTCGGCGACGGCGCCTGCTGTAGCGGTTGATTTTGCCAAACGGCGGCGCAAATAAAAAGCGGTCGACTCTTGCGACGAGCCGACCGCCTTGTTTTAAGCGATTTCTTGTCTTTTAACTGTTAGAAATCGTAATGTTTGAAAATTGACTGACGGCGTATCCGTCGACGTCGTCATCGCAAATCAACGTGAGATAGTCGAAGTTGCCAGATCGGAAGAGC
>JBITAD010000171.1:0-3817 GCA_044439945.1 Blastopirellula sp. JB062 | reverse complement strand
GATAAGACGCGTTAACTGTTTCAGGTCGTACCCGGAGGCGACGAATTCTTTCCCGAACCATTCGAGAAGCTCCGGATGACTGGGCGGATTCCCTTCCCAATCATGCGGCGGCTCGACAATTCCCGCTCCGATCAGACGTCGCCATAGCCGGTTGACGACGACTTGCGAGAAACGAACGTTCTGCGGCGCCGTCACCAAGGCCGCCAATTTCTCGCGCGAGTCGTCGCGGTCTTGCAGCAGCGTTAGCAATTCGTCATTTGCGGTCGCCCCCGTCTGTTCGGCGAAGGGCCAAGTCGGCTGCACTTTTTCACCCGGCTTTAAAGTCACTTTGATTAACGAGTCGCGCGTCTTGTTCTGAAAAAACCCGGCCGGCACCGTGCTCGATTTCGGCACGCTTACCGGCTTGCGAGCGAACATCGCGGCCAGCGAATAGAGATCGCGCTGCGTCGTCGAGTGATAGGGAGAATCGTGACAGCGAGCGCATTGCATTTCGATCCCTAAAAACGCGGTTCCGACGATATGTCCTTTCGCCGCGAACGGAGCGTCGTTTTGAGCCGCCAGGGCGAAGCCGGCGCTCCCGCCTTCATGCGCGCTGCCGCGCATCATCAACAACTCCGTCGCCATCCGATCGATCGGCTTGCCATCGCGCAGCGAGTCGTACAAAAACCAACGGAACGGCCCCGTGCTGTTAAGACTGGCGTTGATCAAAGTCGGGTTTTCCGCCAATAAATCTAACCAATAGCCCATCCAGTGATCGGCCCAACGCGGATCGCTCAACAATTGATCGACCAGACGTTCGCGCTTATCAGGCGCGTCGTCTTGCAAAAATCGGCGAACGTCTCGTTCGCTCGGCCCGACCCCGACCGTATCGAGATAAGCGCGTCGTATGAACGCGGCGTCGGCGATCAAAGGCGCTTGTTCGGTCGCTTGCGAGGTCGCCGCAGCTTGCGGCCATTTCGCCCCCTTGGTAATCCAATTCTCTAAGACTTTGATCTTCTCTTCCGAAAGCCCTTTGCCCGTTGGAGGCATCCGCGTTTCGGCGTCTTGGCTGCGAAGCCGCGCGATCAACTGACTGGCGTGCGGATCGCCGGGCGAGATCGCCGCCTCGCCGGAATAGCCCCCGGCAAGCGCCAACTCACGCGTCGTAAGCGATAGCCCACCCTTCTCTTTTTCGCCATGACAGCGGAAGCATTCGCTTTTTAAGATCGCCATCGCTTGCTGCGCGGAATCAGCCTTGGGCGATTTCGTTTCGTCCTCTGATGAAGCGTCGACTTCGTCGAATCGAGCTTGAATAAACGCGTCGATCGGGTTCTTGAACGTAACGGCTTGTTGCGGAACGGGCGGCGGCGGATTCGCTTGCAACCAAGCCTTGGCCGCTTGCCGCCGCTTTGACCAATACGCGTTTTGACTGGCCGCCGCCGTACGACGATTTTCGTCGTTCATAGCGGCCATCGAAGCGTCGATTCGAGCCAACTCGGCTTCGACCGCTTGATCGGTTAACGGCAATTGCTCGGCTGCCAGCGCGATCGGGCGCAAGACCGAAAACGTCTCGCTCCCTTCCAGGCGGATCGCCAATGTCAGTTCGCCTGGTTCCGCACGAAACCGCTTGCCTCCGGCGATCGCGTCAAACACGACCCGGACCGGCTTGGCTTCGAAAATCTCAATCTCCGAAAAGACCTCCTGACAGCGGTGCCACTTGGGACGCTGACCAGGACCAGGCGGCGGCGTAACAGGCGTGATCGGCTCTTCGCCATGCGGCGCGCCGGTTAGCGCGCTCGATCGTGCGACTCGCTGACCGTCGATCCAAACTTGCGCCAAACCGCGCGAGCGCATCAAGATGGTATGCTTGCCCGGCGGCAGCGCGACGTCGGCCGCCATGCGGACCAAGACAGGCCCTTTCCAGCCTGAGCGAATGCCCCAACTGTCGTATCGAAGCGGAATTTGATCCAGCAGCATCGCACTGCCTGACCACCGCATCGTCGCTGGAGGAAACGGCTCGTCGGCCATGATCCAGCGCTGATGGTCAGGGTACCCCGCGTGAAACGTCACGCTCACTTGGTCGGCAGGCAGCGGGCCTAAATCGGGCATCTTCTCCGAGACGTCCGTCGCGATTGGGTCTTCGCCAACTCTTCGGTATCGGCTTTGCAGCGTTTCGTCGTCTAGTATCCGGCGGTGGATGGCGATCGAATCAAGTCCGCCGCGAAAGCTGTTGCCTGGCGAACCGCCCAGCGCCGAGCCGATCCAAATTTGGTCGTTGTCGGTCGCCGGCATCTTGGCGGTCGGTCCGCCGATATCCCACCGACCGTTAATTTTTTTACCGTCAATCCAGGTTTGGATCGTCTCCGGCTCGCCATAGCGGTAAGTGATCGCGATATGATGCCAGCCGGTTCGCGGGCGAAATCCTTGCAGACTGACGTACCGATGCCAGTGCCGCTGGTCCGGTTCGACCGGGACGGTGGCGAACAGAAAACTAATCCGCGCTTCGCCTTGCATGCCGCAGATTCGCAGCGCCCAGTTCTGATTGTCGGGCGAAAAACCGCGCCGGCCGGTCCTTCCTTTGCCGATGATATAAGTAAAATCGCCGTCATCGAGGTCGCGAATGTTGACCCAAGCTTCAAGCGTGATCTCGTCGCCGTTGACAAAGTCGAAAGGACTATCGTCGCCGGGATCCTCAAAGACGAAACGCGAACCTTGCCCGTCGAAATTGACCGACGTATTGTTGACCGGAAAGTCTGGATAAGTCGGCGGTCGCGGCCCCGGCACATCGCGATGGATGCCTCCGACGGGATGCAAAGGCGTCTCCTCTTCCGGGCCGAACTCCCACAAGGCGACCGGCCCCTCTTCCCCCAGCGCGTTTTCGGTCAGGACGCATGCTGCGGCGGCACATGCAATCAAGGCGTGATGTATCGGTTTCATCGTTGAGTCTTTTTAGATACGGCGAGAAATGAAATAGGCGGGCAGCGAATCAAGGCGGAAAACCAAGCGACGGCCAAGGCTCGGCCTCACTTGGCCTCTAGGTTGAATTGGAACTCGTTGTTCGTTCCGGTGAGCACTTCGGCGGTTAGTTCGCTCGTCGAGAAACTGGCGTACTTCTCTGGAATCATCGATTTGGTCACCGGCATTTCGATGCCGGCAGCGTTGCCCACCTTTTTGCCGGCGTCCGCTTCGGTAGCCGTGATCAGCACCTCATGCTTGCCGATGACGGCGCCGTCGCGATCGCCGTAAGTGCTTAAGGAAAAGGTTCCGTCGCGATCAATTTTTCCGAACGCCGGCGAACCTGCTTGAGGGCGAAAGCTAATCGATCCGTAAGGGAGCGGCTTCCCTTGGTAAAGCACTTTGCCTTGCACCGGCGCCGTTTCGAAAGGCGCCTCGGACGAGCAACCGCTCGCCAGTCCGATTAGACAGATACCGATCAGTAAGCAACGCATGACAATGACCCTTGGGGCTATTCATGGAACGTCAACCATGTCTCGGCGCATATTGCGAGCGCAACGCCGGGACCGTCGGTTTTCGACCCATGCTGGAGTGAAATGAACTGAATTAAGGAACGCGCGCCGAGGAGGGATTACGGAAGTTGGAGGGCCTCGCTTCCGTTGATGGTCGCGACAGCGCGATAGACGTCGAAATCGATCGTCTCCGGAACGAACCGAACGCTGGCGTCCGATACGGCGAAGTTGACGCCTCCTGGGTGGCGGCTGGATAAAGGAAGATGATTAAAAGCGATGCCGTCGGTCCGATCTCTTCTCGAATTGATGGTGTCTTGGTAGATCGCTTTGGAATTGTAGATGCCGTCGACTCCGGCGTAGGCGCCAATGAG
>JBITAD010000170.1:0-16532 GCA_044439945.1 Blastopirellula sp. JB062 | reverse complement strand
CCGCTTTCCAGCGAACGTTGCTTCCTTCGCCGCCGGCGGGATCAAAATCGTCGGGCAAACCGGTTGCGCGCGAGTAGCCGTTGTATTCGGGGCCGCGCACATAGGTCCAATCTTGCGGATCGGCCGAAGCGCCACTCTTGGCGTCGGTCGCGACATGCGCCTCCGTTAGGGGGGCCGCTTGCTTAGTCATTGCGGCTTCGGGCGATTTCTCGGTCGCCGGTTTGCTAGCTGCCGCGTCATCGGCCGCCGGCTTTTCGACAGGCAGGTTCTCAACTTCTTTCTTCTCTTCGGCAGCCGATTCTTCGTGATCGTGATCGGCGTGATCATGGTCCGAGTGATCCTCGGCTGATTGCGTCGAGGTATTGGGCGACGCCGGTGCGGGGCCGGAAGGCGGGGTACAGCCCAAAGCTAGGAGGGCCGCAAACAAAGGTAGGAAACAGAGACTTGAAGTCTTCGTCATGAGTGAATACCTGCGTATTACTGCTTTTCGGACTGGGCAAGCGGTAGGGATCGCTCTGTTTAGGATACGCCCTCGTTAGGTGCGGGGCAACTGATGCCGTCTCTCGGAATTGGACGGCAAAATCAAGAAATCAATCGACTTGCGTCATTTGGCGGGCAGGGAGAAGGGGAAAACGTTTGCTAGCGGTGAAATATTTCACACAATGACCCTAGGAGATGGTCGAAGAGCGGCTGACAAAAAATTGCGCGAGCTATGACGGCACTAGTCAAACCACTCGTCGTTGGGATCAAATTTGGGGTAAACGATGTTCAAGATCTTCATGTTTCCGATCGCCCGATGTCGCGTGCCGGGGCGAATCATTACCAACATGCCTGGCTGAAGATCGATATAGGCGTCATCGAGCTGCATCTGAGCGTCGGACGCACATTCCAAGATGTAGTACGTCTCGGTCAGTTTCTTGTGATAGTGCAATTTGGCGTCGGCTGAGATCTCGGTCAGGTGGATCGTGCCGGGGTAGTCAGCCGTTTCGGCCAAGCCGCGACGCGCGGTTCCGCACGGGCAAGGCGTTCCCGGCAAAGCAGAGAGATGAACGATTTCGTAGCCCGAAAGGGAACTGGCGGACATAAGATACTCCGAACGGCTGGCGAGGTTCGCCCATGAGCGAATTGCGGAAGAATTGTGCGGTTCATCTTAGCTAACCCGACTCGACGCTTCCAGTTCGTACAGTTTCCTCAAACGCGGGAGGCGTAGTTGTGGAAATGCGCAAGATTTACGGCCTGGGGTTGGTTTGCGGCGTCGCGCTTAGCGGAATAACCGGAAAGGTTTATCTAGTCTCTGGCAGCGTTAAATCTTGCGTTACAGGATAGGTGGACCAAGTTGCGGAAATTGCCTTCCATCGGTAAAGCGACGTTGATTCGGCGGCCGATACCGTGATCTGGCGATCGGAATTGTTCGCTGCTGAAGTCCCTCTCGCGGAGAAAGAGGGCACGTTAACTTTCGGCATGGAGAGTTCGAGTCACGGGAAGACTCGACCGAAGTTAGCGATCAATATTTTGTGTGGACTGTAGAGCTTCGCAAGCTTCCTGAACAAGGTCCGACTGACGCTCCCACACTTACGACGTTTCTGCGACGGTCCCGCCTGTCGCATGAATGAAGTAAGCGAACATTCGCGGCGTGGGAGTCGCACACCGTGACTGTTCACGCGAGCGCCGGCTAAGTGACGGATTGTAAGCGGGCCCGACAGTACTAACGCATTAGGAGACGTTGCTCGATGAAACTGAATCTTGTTGTGGGCACGATGCTGGTCGCGCTGATGTGTAGCCAGTCGTACGCCGCCGGCCTGCTGAATCAAATGCTGGGTGGTGGTTGCGGTTGCTCGACCTCGTGTTGCCAAACGCCCAAATGTTGCACTCCGGCCCCGCGCTGCTGTGCCCCGAAACCGACCTGCTGTGCTCCGGCGCCGGCGACTTGCTGTGCCCCCGAGCCGACCTGCTGTGCTCCTGAGCCGACCTGCTGCGATCCGTGCGCCAAAAAGTGCTGCACCCCGTTGCGTGACGCTCTGAGCAACTTGTTCTCGCACAAGAAGAGCTGCTGCGGCGGTTGCGATACCGCTTGCGGTTGCGAAGTGGAAGCGACCTGCTGTGCTCCCGAGCCGACCTGCTGTGCTCCGGAAGCGTCGTGCGGTTGCTCGACCTCGTGCTGCAATAAGCGTGGCGGTTTGCTGAGCGGTTTGTTCTCGCACAAGAAGCGTTGCGGTTCGAGCTGCGGCGGTTGCGACACCGGTTGCGGTTGCGAAGTTGAAGCGACCTGCTGTGCTCCGGAACCGACCTGCGGTTGCGAAACGGCTTGTGCTCCGAAGTGCTGCTCGTGCACCCCGATCCGCGACGCCATCAAGCGTCTGTTCTGCTTGCCTAAGTGCAAGAGCAGCTGCTGCGACAGCGGTTGCGGTTGCGAAACCGCTTGCGGCGGATGCAGCACCTGCGGCGGCGACATGAGCGCCCCGATGTCGCCGATGCCGGCTGACGATTCGGCCGCTCCGATGCCTCCGGCTCCGGTTCCGGCTGACAACATGACGTTTGTCCCGGCCCGTCGTCGTCTGGCCAGCAACGTTCGCTAAGCTGCGGCTTTCGAGAACGCTACGGTAAGAGTGAAAGCCCGGTTGGAGCAATCCAACTGGGCTTTTTTTATGCGCGGCGCTACCAATAAGCTGGTAAACCTAGTTTTTAAACTGACGCTGCACTTCGGCGTCAGATAACACGACCATGCCCCAAATCGCAAACGGCAGACCTATCAAAAAACAGCAGTTGGTGCAGGGAGTCAACGCCAAGATAAAGCCGATCCAGGCTTGCGCTTTGCTCCGCAGATTCAACGTGCTGTAAAGCGTGAATAGACAAACCGCGTTGGCGACGAAATAGAAGCTGCAGGTCATCATGCCTATCGCCGCTTCTTCCGGCTGCTGAACTCCATTGACCAGATTGACCACCGTGCCCAATAGGCTGACGCCTAACAGCATCACGCTAAGCACCGCCGAGACCATGCAGACGATTACCGGAACCGAAAGCTTGCTTTTCGCTTCCTCAAAAGCCATCGGCGCCGATCCGGCGGCCGCCGAATATGGCGAGGCGTAAGGATTCGATTCGCCCGCTTCTTGTCGGGGCGGCTGCTCAGCAAACGGGTTGGGCGCCGGGCGATCTTCGCCAAATTGCTCGGAATCAGCGAAAGGGCGCTCTTCCGGAGCGGCGCCCCCGGGGATCGGTTGAATTGCGGAGCAGTGAGGGCACTTCGTCCGTTTCCCTTCGTTGCCGTCTGCGACGCGAATCTGTTGTTTACATACTTGGCAAGTAAAATCAATCGGCATCGGCTGACATTCGGCGGAGAAGGGGGCGAAGCGGGCGGTACGAGCGTACCCTGTTTCGCCTAATGTAAGCCGTCGGTGCGCAAGATGCTAGCGCTTGCCGCGCTCCGTGAGACGGCGCCTGCTTAACGAAACGTCGCCTTGCCTTCGGGCAGGCAAAGCATCACGATCGCCAAGATGCCGACAGGGAACGAGACGATCGCGATCAGCATCGTAATGCAGTTCAGCATTAAGGCGCAGGGTATCATGGCCAAGATGACCCCGACCCAACTAAAGGCGTACGATTTGCGTAACGCGGCGTTTGCCAGACCGATGATCGATACGATGCTGACGACGCAGATGACGACCCCGCCTAAACCGATCATCATAAAAACCATCGCTTGTTCGCCGTTGTCGACCCGGTTTGAAGTCGATACGAAAATCATGCCGACGACCATCAGCGCGGAAAAGCAAAAGTTAATTAGCTGAACGACCATTAAGATCGCAGCTGAAACCGTAAGCAAGGTTTTCGCCGTCTCGGGCGACATGCCTCCAGAGCGACGCGGCGGCATGACGTAGGCGGAACTGGAGGTTGATGCGCCGGGCGACTGAAATGGATTCGATTCGCCTGATTGAGACGTCGCCGACTTGCGCGGCTTCGGCGAAGCTGAAGGCGCGATGCTTGCGGAATCGCGAATCACGTCTCCCAGCGGATCGTCGGAAGTTGCGGCAGGAATCTTTTGAATTTGCCCGCAGCCGGGGCATTTCACTTTTTTACCCGCCGAGGCGTCAGGCACACGCAATTTTTTGGGGCATGCGGCACATAAGAATTCGATTGGCATCTCGAAAATTTTCCCCCACTGCGAAGCGAAAAGCGTAAGCCAAGTTTATTTGTTCGGTAGGTCGACTTCCACACCTTTTCTGCGTCATCAATCGACCGGGCTCGCCTTCGCCGAAAAAGTTAACTGCGGAAATGCTCGGAAATCCTGCGGTCGCACAACAAGACGATCCCCCAGATTGCGAAGGGAAGCGTAATCACGCAGCAAAACGCCGTGCCCAGCGGGGTCATCGCCAGTATGAGTCCCGTCCAGGCCCAGCCGATTTCGTCGACATTTCGAAAGCTATTGACGCCTTTTAGCGTGGACGTGGTCAACAAAATCGTTGCGGCGGCGACCACGATCATGGTCAGCATCATATTGCCGTTCATCCCTGGCGGGGGCGCGATCATTATGCGGAGAATGGTAATCACGATGCCGACCGCGTTGAGGACCGTAACCAGTACCGAAAAGACGAGCAACACGGTGCCCGGCAGAAAGACGCGATCGCGGGCTTCTCGACTCGTAATGCTGCGCGGTTCGTCGGGGCGGCGGGCGACCGAACCCGACGAAGCGGACAGATCGGAGAAATCGCCTTGAAGGAGACCGTCTAACTTGCTTGAAGATGACGAAGCCGTGCCGGCCGTCTGGTTCCAGAAGTCGTCTTCTTTTCCTTGGATCGAATCGCCGACCGGTTCGTCGTCGACTGGAACTTGTTCAACAGATTGACATTTCGGGCAACGGACCTTCTTGCCCGCCATCGTGTCGGAAACGCGAAATTTGGCGCCGCATGTCGTACAAGAGAATAAAATTGGCATTCGGTTAACCCAACCTACGTCAAACAAAAACCGTCGAATGCCTCTTTCGCTGTTCTTGGTCTGCAGAGGGGGGGGGCGAATTGTCGGTTTCCTAGTGTATTGAACCGATATGCGAACGTCTATCTGTTATCCGCCAATTTCGCCGAACTTGCGCGACTGTTAAGATGAAGATTGAGATTGCAATGCCAGGGAACGTTCATAGCAGGCAGGGATGGGCAGCTTTTCCGTCGACGACATTTTAGGGCCGCAAGGGCGGATCGCTCAGCGATTGCGCCGATACGAACATCGCCAGCAACAGCTAGACATGGCGTCGGCCGTCGCCGCTGCGATCGAAAACAAGCGACATTTGACGGTCGAAGCCGGCACCGGCGTCGGCAAGAGCTTCGCCTATCTCGTTCCGGCGATCTTAGCCGTGGGCGAAGAGCGGGCCGACGACGATGAAGATCAGGTGCGACGGATCATCGTTTCGACGCATACGATTAGTTTGCAAGAGCAACTGATCCAAAAAGATCTGCCGTTTCTCAACAGCGTGATCCCGCTAGAATTCACGGCGGTCTTAGCGAAAGGGCGCGGCAATTATCTTAGCAAGCGGCGCTTAGGCGCGGCGGCGTTACGCTCGAAAACCTTGTTCGCCAAAGATGAAGAAGAGAACCAACTCAGCCAGATCCGGACATGGGCCAAAGAATCGGGAGACGGCTCGCTCAGCGATTTAGATTTCCGTCCGCTAGGGTCGGTCTGGGACGAAGTGCAAAGCGACAGCGGAAATTGCTTGGGACGAAATTGCCCGACGTACGATAGCTGCTTTTATTATCGCGCTCGTCGTCGCGTGCAAAACGCGCAAATCATCATCGTTAACCATGCGCTCTTTTTTAGCGATTTGGCCCTTCGCCGCAGCGGCGTAAATTTGTTGCCGAAGTATGACGCGGTCATTTTTGACGAAGCCCATACGATCGAGTCGGTCGCCGGCGACCACTTGGGGCTGTCGATCACCTCGGCTCAGATCGACTATACGTTGAACAAACTGTTTAACGAGCGAACCAACAAAGGATTGTTGCTGCATCACGGACTGACCGAAGCGATGCAGCAGGTCGTCCATTGTCAGTACCGCGCGCAACAGTTCTTTACGGAGATTGACGCCTGGCTCGCTGAAAATCCGCAATCGAGCGGCCGCGTTCGTCAGGCGGAACTTGTGCCCAACGTGCTAACCCCGGCCCTAGCCAAGTTGGCCGCTCAAGTCAAAAACGCCGGCGAAGATATCAATGACGAGAGCCAACGCCAAGATTTGACGTCGATGAGCGACCGCATCTATTTGCTGGCCGACGGCATTGAGAGTTGGCGGACGCAAAAAATCGAAGACGCCGTTTATTGGGTCGAAAGCACTCAACAGCGCGGCCCTTACCGCCGCGTCAAGCTTTCCGCCGCGCCGGTCGACGTCGGGCCGGTCTTGCGCAGCGAATTGTTTCAGTCGGTCGATAGCGTGATCATGACCAGCGCCACCTTGGCGGTCGGCGGTTCGGCCTCGTTTGATTTTTTCAAATCGCGCGTCGGGTTGACCCAATGCGAAACGGCGGCTCTAGGCTCGCCGTTCGATTACGCCTCGCAAGCCAAGCTGATCTTGGTCAGCGAAATGCCCGATCCGAGCGATCGCAAAAATTACGATCGAGCCGTGGTCGACATGATTCGGCGATACGTCGGGCGGACGCAAGGACGCGCGTTCGTATTGTTTACGAGCTACGAGATGTTGCGGTGGGCCGCTTCGTCTTTGACGCGCTGGTTCGCGCAGCAGCAGATCGAACTGTTTAGTCAATCGGACGGCGCACCTCGCAATCTGATGCTTGAGAAATTTAAGCAAGCCGACAAAGGAGTGCTGTTCGGCACCGATAGTTTTTGGCAAGGAGTCGACGTCCCGGGCGAAGCGCTGCAAAACGTCATTATTACGAAACTGCCGTTCAGCGTTCCTGATCAACCGCTGTTGCAAGCGCGGCTCGAACGAATTAAAGAGCAAGGAGGGCATCCTTTCGGCCAGTATCAATTGCCGGAGGCGGTCATCAAACTGCGGCAAGGGTTCGGGAGACTGATTCGCACGCAAGACGACAGCGGCATCGTCGTTATTCTCGATCCGCGCGTCAAAACCAAGCAGTACGGCAAAGTCTTCCTCAAGTCGCTTCCTGATTGTCCGATCGTGAACGAGAGCTATCGCGACGGTTCGTTCGCTTAACGGCGCCGACTATCGTTTCCGTCGATTCAAGTTGGTAATAAATTTGCCGGGGCGAACGTCTTCGCGACGATAGGTCGCCTCGTCGATCAATGTTCCTTGCGCGTCATGCAGACGTAGTTCGTCTCCGCCGTTGCTAAGCCACGATTCATGCGCATGCCGCACGGTGATCGCCGAGCACGCGGGGATTTCGCCCTGCAACAAAATCTTGGCGCCGTCGTCATCGCTTAACCGCCAGCCTTGCAGCGAGACGGGTAGCGTCGACGAATTGGCGATCACAACCGCCTCGTTGCCGTCGTCTTGCGCAAAAGGGTCGGGTAAGACGGCCAATATTCGTACGTCGCTCGCTTGTTGCGGACTCGGCTTTGGCGCTTGCGGCTTCGACATTTGCGGTGCGGCCGTATCGCTCGGCTCAGGTCCGTCGCCGTCGGCGTCGTCATCTTTTCCGGCGAGGATCTGAAACGAGATCAGATAATGATCCGAAAGCTTTTTTCGATAGTCGCGACCATTTCGGCCGTAATGAACGACTTCTCGCGCGTTGGCGAATTCAGGCTGATTCTGCGGAACGAACGCCCGATCGAATGGGTCGTCTTTGACATGGGTTGAACGATCGGCCGAATTTAAATCGCGAAATCCGGCTTTGACCAGCGCTTGCAATCCTTCTTCGTCGGCAGAAAGCGCGTTGGTATCGCCGATAATGATTAGGTCGTCGTCTCCGAAGGTGCGGCGGACGTTCGGCAATTGCTCAATCAGCGCTTTCGCTTCGGCGGCGCGATGTTTGCGCATTCGCGAAACGGAATCGCCGTAGTTCGATTTCATATGAATCGGAATCACGACAAAATCGGTTTTTCCTTCGCCGCTCGAAAACTTGGCCGCATACGGCTGCCGGTCCCAAGTGACGAAATCGTCGTTGGGCAAATCGATGGGCTTGATCCGCATCGCATCGCCGACGCGTCGGACGCGCGACTCGTTCCAAGCGACTCCCGTCAATTGTTCGGTCGCATACGGATCACGTTTTGGAAAAAGTTCGTACTTCCATTGGTTGCCCGATCGCCGGTTGAGGATTGCGCAAACGTCGTCAAGCGTCTTATTTCCGATCCGCTCATGGGTAGAGAAGTTGTTGCAAATCTCTTGTAAGGCCAACACGTCGACCCCGGAAGCGGCGATCTCGGCCGCGATATCCGCCGATAGCTGCGGAGGGTTTTTGCGCTTTTCCGGCTTGCCAAGCCATTCGATATTCCAGGAGCCAACTTGAATGACGTCGGCGGACGCAGGCGCGCAAGCGTTTGTACACAATAAACTTATGGCGAACAGTAAAGTGAAAATCCGCATTCTCTATCCTGCGTTTTGGAGAAATCGAGATTGACTCGTGCCTTTGGCGTTGTCTGAAATCTTCTGAAGAACGAAACTTCTCCATTATGCCCGGGTTAGATTCGCAATACGTTATTTTCTACGGTTTTTTTCGTTGTTATCTACTGTTTTGGCCGTAGAATGAAGCGGCCAGGAGAAATGAAGGCAAGACTAAAAAATGCCAAGACCGAAACAAACGACGCCGACCGCCGGAGAACTGGAAGTGCTCAAGGTCTTGTGGGAGCGGGGCCCTTCGACGGTGCGCGACGTCATGAACGAACTGAATCAAGCTCGTCCGCGGGCATACACATCCGTCATGAGCCTAATGAATGTGATGTCCGACAAAGGCTTGTTGCTGCGCAAGCCGGAAGGCCGCGCGTTCGTCTACGAGGCGAAACGTCCTCGCGATAAAACGTTGGGCGGTATTTTGCATGATGTGCTCGGACGCGCCTTCGGCGGCTCGGCGAGCAGTTTGGTGGCGCATTTGCTTGAAGAATCGAAGCCTACGAGCGAAGAGCTCGACGCGATTCGCCGCACCCTGGCTCAATACGAAGAGACCGACCAAACGTCGGGAGATGAGCGATGATCTGGGCGCCGCTTGCCAACCCGATTCTTTTTCAATGGACGATGTCGCTCGTCCACTTCGTCTGGCAAGGTGCGCTGATCTGGTTGATCTGGAGAGGGACGACCGCTTACGCACGGCGACCTGAAACTCGCTATGCCATGGGGGTCGCCGCACTTGCGTGCATGTCGGCTTGTCCGATCGTGACCGCAAGTTTAACTCCGACCATGCCGCGAGCCGAACTCGCTGAGAATTTCGTCGTCGGCGTACCGATTAACGAATCGAATTCTCGAGCGGCATCGACCGAATCGGATACGCTGATCGCCGCAGCGCATTGGTCGTCAACCCTTAATTTCATACAGCAATTGCAACCGGCGCTGCTGGCGGTTTGGTCGCTGGGGGTCGTTTTACTCGGCGGACGTCTTTGCGTCGCTTATGCCGCAACCCTTTGGTTACGCAGCGAAGGTGCGCGACTGGAGCGTCCGATTCAAAACATCGCGAATCAGATCGGGCGCCGGCTTGGCTTTTTGCGGACGCCGCCGATCGGCGTGAGTACGCGCATCGCCGAAGCGATGACTCTAGGCGTGTTTCAGCCGATGGTGCTGTTGCCGGCCGCATGGCTGACCGAGCTTTCGCCAAACGTGTTAGAAGCGGTTATCGCCCATGAACTCTCGCATGTTCGCCGCGGAGATTTGTGGGTGAACGCGGCGCAGCGCGTCGTCGAAACGCTTTTGTTCTATCATCCGGCCGTCTGGTTTATCTCGCGACAAATTCGTGTCGAACGCGAATTTTGTTGCGACGAGTTGGCGATCCTCGCCACGGGGCGCCGCGTGCAATACGCTCAATCTTTAGAGCTTGTCGCACGACGGAGTATGAACCCGCCGGTCGCCGCTTTTGCCGCCTCTTTTCTAGGAGATCGCACTATGACGTTGTTACAGCGAGTTCGCCACGCTTTGGGCATTCCGCTCGGGCGCGAATCGGGCAGATTGCTACCGGTCGGATTAGCGCTGTTAATCGTTCCGGCCGGTTTGTGGATTGCAACGGCGATGCTCGCATCGCCCCGCGTAATGGCCGAGGATGGTCCGCCGCGTCGTGAAGGCGAATTTCGCCCCGAAGGAGAATTCGATCCTCCTCCACGACGTCATTTTCGCGAAAATGGGCCTCCCCCACGCCGCGACGGCGACTTTGGACCTCCGCCGCCGCGATATCGAGGCGGCGACTTCAAGCCCCCGCCGCACGAAATCATTGAGTTATTGCGGGAAGAAATGCGACTTCTCCGCGGTCAAATCGATCGGATTCAAGATCGATTAGATCAGTTACAAGGCCCCATGCCGCGGCATCGCGGGGAACGCATGCGCAGAAATGGCGACCGCCCGCGCCGTGAAGGTCCGCGCGACGGTGATCGCGCACGACCCGAAGGATTGCGTGATGGTGACCGCCCGCGCCGTGAAGGTCCACGCGACGGTGATCGCCCACGACCTGAAGGACCGCGTGACGGTGATCGACCAAAACCTGAAGGCCCGCGTGATGGTGATCTTGCCCCAACTCCGAAGTTGCAGGCCGATTCGTAAATCGCGCGATGAACTTGCGAACCGTTTGACCAGCCGAATGCGTTTTGCATTCGGCTTTTTTATGCGCGATTCAGCAATGAAAGACGCTTGCTAGCGATCATTAGGAAACGCGATTTCCTCTCGTACATTCCAGCGCAGCGCGAAACTTTTGGCGATCGACTTGGTTAGATCTATTGCAAGGCGGTTAACGCCGGTAACTGATGCGGCGGAGCGATTCGGTCGGTTCGTCTCATCTTATATCGCCGGTCGCCTATAGCCGGTTTCCCAACCAATTTCGTGCCCGAGAGTTACAGATTTTGCCGATGCAGACCAATGAATCGCGCCGCAGAAATTTAGAACTCGAAGCCGAAATGAGTTTTGGAAACAGGCTCTACTGTTCTCAACCATGATGCGCGGTTCGAGACTTACCATTGGAGATGAATGAGTTATGGATTGGTTCCCACGAATTGCCCCCGTGTCGCGTCATGCTTTGACGGCCGGCGCTTGCCTGCTCGGCACGCTCGGCTGGTCAACCTATGCATCGGCGACGGAAGCCCCAATCGCACCTTTGACCGAAGAAGAACTAGCGACTGAAGCGTATCAAGTCGAGTTCAGGCCGCCTGCTCGCGACGGCAAAGATCATGACAACAGTCGAGCTGAGGGGAAACGACCTGGTTCTGAGGCGCGCGGAAAGCATGGGCGTCATGCGAAACGTCCCGAAGGCCGCGGTCATGACAGTCGGCGTCATCCCCGCTTTGATCGGCCGCATTTCGATCGGGCTGATTTCGACGGTCGCCCCGAACGATTCATGCGTTATGGTGCGATGCGTCATCGGTTCGGCCCCAAGCACGAAGGCTTCGCCCCGGGCCGCGACAAGTCGCATCATGCAGGACCGCACTTTGCGATCAAGCGTCAGCAAATGCGAATCGACGAGTTAGAGCGCAAAGTAGATCGCTTGGCCCGTGCGTTTCGAGCCGACAAATCGGTAAAAGGCACGCATCACCCTGGTCGTCGATTTGACCGGGTTGAGAAGCCGGGGTTCGATCCGCCGCACCAGGCGATACATCGTTTGAAGATGGAAAACGAACACCTGAAACATAAAGTGGCTCGCCTTGAAATCGCGCTAAAATCACACAAGAGCGACGACAAAAAGGGAGATCGGGCTCATCGACCTGATTTCGCCAGACCGCATGACGGCCCCATGATGCGAGGCGGTCCGCGCGACGGTTTCGCTGGGCGTCGTTTCGAGGGCATGCACGGCGAACGCGGCCCGATCGCTCGCGGCCCGCGTGACGGTCAACGCCGCCCGCATGGCGAAATGGATCGTCCTCGCGGCGACCGCGGCCCACGAGACGGCGATCGCCCAAAATTCGGCCCTCGCGATGAAGATCGCCGAGAAAGAAAAGGAGATCGTCGCGATGATCGCCGTAGCGAAAATTCGTCGCCTAGCCGCGAAGGATTCGCCTGGGATGCCGATGGCGACGGCATCAACGATTCGCCGGTCGTCGAGGTCGCCGTCGTCGAAGCTCCGTAGCCTGCGACGGAAAAGAGATTTTGCTTCAGAAAGCCGAACGACGCGTCGTTCGGCTTCGTTTTTTCTTGGCGTTATTCGTCTTCGTCGTACTCGTCATCCTCTTCATCGACCGGAGTCAGCGACGTCAGCCAGGGATCGATCTGCTGATGCAACTGCTCGATGCTAAGTCGCTTTTGCGAGACGAACGAAGCTTCCTGCTCTTCATCGTCGCCCCCAAAGTGTCGCCGCCGTTCGATCTTCATGACTTCGGCTTCCAGCGCGACGAGCCAACCGGGAACGTCCAGTCCGACTCCGCTCGGCTCTTCGACCAGCACGTCGGCCTCTTTGCGTAACAATTCGAAGGCCGTGTGCGTTTCGCCGCTCGATTCTTCCATCGCTTGCTCGACCAGCGAGCAGACGCGGTCAACCGCCAAGGGTTGCAGAAAACGTTGATGAATGCGGTCGGCGATGGTCGGCATTCGCATCGAATATTTTCTTTGCAGTTCGCCGAGTTGGCCGACAAATTTGTTCGCTTCGTCGCCGATACGTTCGGCCAATGCGCGGCGCCAAAGCTGCGCCGCTTCGGCATGACCGCGTCGAACCAATATTTCGTGGGCCAAAACGACCGGCTTCAAATTCCACTCGATTCTCTCATACATCGTTTGCAGACGGAGAAAATCGAGAAACATGTAAAGCATCTCGCCGCGATCGCTTTGCGTGGTGGTGCTGTTGTAATCGCGATACTCAGGGTAGTTTTCGAGCACCGCCTCCAGCGTCATTGTGATGCATTCGGCCGCGCGACGTTGATCTTGTTCGTCTTGTATGGCCGTAACGAACGCCGGCCAATCTTCTTCGGCCATTTCGTTGCGGATGCGATCGATCCAGACGTTCACGCCTTGATGCAAGATCGAACGAATGTTGCCGCGATTAAAAAAGTATTGGGTGAACAGATCGCCGCCGTAACTTTCGATGAACGTCTTCATCTGCGTCCAGCGCGGTTCGTCTTGAAATTTTTCGACCGCCGACAATCGCAACGTCCGGCTATGGTGCAGCCAGACGATTAGCATGTGTTGCGTGATTTGCTCTAAGCATTCGACTAGTTCGGTCTCGACCGTACGGGTTTTCTTTTTACTCTTCGAGCCTGCCTTCCATTGTTTCGACGAATCGGAGAGGGCGCTAACCAGCGACGTGTAGGCGGTTTCGAACAACGAATCGAATTCGGTGACGGCGCTGGGACCGACCGGATTGTCGCGCTCCATCGCGCGAGCCGTTTCGAGCAATTGCCGGGTTCGCTCGAACATGCCGAGACGCGGCAGCCAGGCGAGCAACTCGCGAATCGCACCTTGGCGAACGCGGGCGGCGACAATTTGCCCCGGGGCGCCGCCTTTGCTAATCGGAATGTAAAGCAGCGGCTTTGAGGTCAGGGCTTCGATAAATTCGTGCCAGGGATCGCCAGACTCGCCGACGTTGTCGGCCAGCAACGAGGTCAATACCAGCACCCCTTGGCGATGTTCGTCGGCCAATTCAGGCGGCAATTGCTGCGCGAAGGTGAGCGATTCTTGCGACGTTTCGTTGTTGGATCTTACGGCGGCCGCTTCCAGAAGTCGCGCCGACGAGGCGGCCGCGGCGGCGGTGATGATCGTGCGTTCCAGCACGAACTCTTTGATGGCCCGCTGGCGATCGAAATCGACCATCGATTGATGATCGCCCGCCGGTCGAGCGAGTTGATAGCGGTGGACCGAAGCGAGCAATTGCAGCAGACCGCCTAAGTTCGAGACGGCTCGTTCGCGCATGTCGATCAATCGCTCGGCGGGGTTTTGGTCGGCCGGTTGCGTCGCCGCTTCCATCGCGGTCATTCGCCACAACCGCGCGACGCATTCAAGGAACAATAGTCGTAAGTTGATGCGTCGCGATTCGGCGTGCAACTCTTCTTTGCTCTCGTCAGACGTCGAGTCGGAACCTTGCACGTCGCCCTCGACCCCGTCGTCGGTACTGTCGATATAGGTGACTTCTTCGTAGGCTGCACCGTACAAGTCGTCTTCGTCGCTCAAGGGTTCGGCGAAGAGTTCGGCCAAATCGTCGCCGCCGTTGGGCTTGCCGCCGGAGAGCCAACTGGGCGGGTTCCAATAGTCGCCGGCGTTCGCTTCCAAAAAATCTAACATGCGGCAAGCGAGCGCCCAACGTTTCTCGGGCGAGGTTTCGTTGCGCCGCATTCGCCGCATCCATTCGCGAGCCAGCGGAAAAAACGACGCTTCGCCAAGTTGCAGCGGAACGTGGTCGGCACGTTCGAGCCAATGGATCAGCAGCGAAAGGGCGGCGACGAAATCGCTGCGTTCCAATAACGCTTCGATCACCAAGGCGTACGCTTTCGGCGAATCGAACATGGCGGCGTGCGGCGCCCAAAAGCCGACGTCGCCGGTCGCGGCGCCTCCTTGGTGCCACAAACGCAGCGCCGAGGCGACGTGCTGGGCGGCGTCGAACGCTTCCGCGGCGTTGATCGCTTCGACGCTCGAGACTTCATGCGCGGCGAATTTGCCCCACCACTGCGAAAACTCCGAAAAACGGTTTTCGATCTGTGCGGCGGCTTCGGCGTCGTTGATGGCGGCCGCTTCGCTCCAAATGCGCGACATCAAGTTCATGATGATTTCGATCATCTGCAGCAAGTCGTCGACCCGATGATCGCGTACGCTGTTTTCGATCGAAGGAAATAAACTGAACTGCGCTTCAAACCCCAAGATATTCCACGGGTCGACCAGCGCCCCGCAGCGGATTCCGCGATGCAGGCGATCGATGATTTTGTCGACGTAGTCGACGGCAGGGCCCAATTCGCGCCGATCGACCGCTTGGTTCGAGAGCGTGACGAAACAGACGATTCGACAGCACATTCGCGCTGATGCGGTCGGCACGACGTCGACCTGGTTCCCCGCTTCTTCCGGGTAGCCCATCCGCGCAAAAAGCTGTGCGAGATGAACATGGGCTAATTGCCGAGCCCGCCGTTGACTGAGAACGCCGTTAAGGTGCTGCCGAGCCGCGCCGAACGGCTGCCGACGGACAATCGACTCTTGCTGCAGGCGTTTGCCATGCTCGCCTTCGATCTTTTGAACGAGTTCGGCGTAAAAGCGGTCTCGATAACTGGCGATTTGCGGCAGCAACGTCGCTAACGTTACGTCCGAAGTATACGTATCGGGACCGTTTCCCGAGATGCCTGCGCCCATCAAGATGACCCCGGCCAGCACGGCGGCCGCTTCTACTTCTAACTCTTCGACCGGCGCCTCTTGTCCTTCTTCAACCCGTCGCATAAGCGCGTCGAGCGTCACTTGCTGAACGACGAAACGGCGATAACGACCTGCCGTGTCGATATGGTCCGGATCCCATTGGCCGAATTGATAGTTCGGGCGCTTATTGACCGGGTGGTCAAAGTCGTACGCCCGCGGATCGAAGGCCAGCTCTTCTAGCATGTCGGGGTCGAAGCAAGCGTCTTGCAGAATGTCGGGGCTCGTCGCTTGAATCAACTCTAAGGCTTTTGTCGTGACCCGATAGTATCGACCGATCGAGACGCCTGAGCCGGCCAGAAAAATCGGTACTGGGCGGCAATATTCGTGATCGTAGGGGCGCATTCGCCGAGACTGCAGCGCCGCAATCGGACGGTGCCCGATGTAGTCGTTCAGTTGAGCGATGGCGCCTGCCCGAATTCGCTCCGACTCGTCCCAAGGTCCCCCTTGTCGAAGAGTCGCTTCGGCGGCGCGAACCAAAAAATAAGGAAGCAGTATCGCTTCGTCGACTTGATGAAAAAGCAAATCTCGGTGGAATTCGAGATAGCCGGGCAGCACATGCTCGAACAGATTGGTCAAAACGGCGGCGGCTTGCGCGGAATCGGCGAATGCGGCCGAACTGCCGGACAAACGGCCCAGCTCTTCCTGCAATGCGTCTCCCAGTCGAGCCCAAGTAGGACGCGAGCGGGGTTCGCCTGGAGCGACGGCGGCATACAGTTCATTGATCGCCGAAGCGAACTTCGGGTCGTATGCACCGGAGGAAAAGTTCAGATAGCCCAGCGCTTTTTCAATTTGAGTCGCGAATTGGCTCAACGAGGGCATGAGTTTCCGTTCTGGTCTGGACCGGCGTGCAAATCAAAGTGGTGCGTAAATTGGCGACAATCAGAACGCTTTCGCCTTAGCGCACATTCTGACGGAATTGGTCGCAAGCCCTTCATCCTAGGAAGACCCAGTCGAACGGTCTAGGCGACAGAGGGCGCCCTGACGAGCTGAAAAATTCCATAACTTGTTTATTTCAAACGACTTATTGGTATTCTTGGCGCTCTCCGCTCAGAAGAACGAGGTCGAAACTCGCCGAGGGCGGCATGACTTAACTCACCTAGTTTTCTTACTTTATCCGCGCTTCGGAAGATTCCTTCGACTA
>JBITAD010000169.1:0-3821 GCA_044439945.1 Blastopirellula sp. JB062 | reverse complement strand
GAATCTTCTTGTTCGCACTTTTCGCTTGTTTGGGCGGCGCGCGCGATTGATCCCACTTGGGCATTGGGTCACAATTCGAGCGTATCTTACTCCCCATGTTGATTGCGACTTACGATGACGGCGTTCAAGTTCGTACTGGGATTAGCGGCGGCGTTTCAAGTGGTGTCGGTCGTGCTGGCGTTGCGGCTGAACGCGATCTATCGCCGGCGATTCGCCTGGCTGTTTATCAGCGGGGCGGCGATCTTGATGGCGGTCGGCATGTTCGCTTCGATGTGGCGCATTTGGGACATGGCGATCAACGTCGAGCACCATCCGGCGCTATGGGCCGAGTCTTTGGCGACCTTGATGATGGCGATTCTCTTTTTTGCGGGCATCGCCACGATCGAGCCGATCTTTAAAGAGAATGAACAAGCGCGTAAGTCGGCCGAGCATGAGAACGAACGCCTGAACGCCGCCGTGCAGCATACGCTGGAAGAGATGATGCTTGCGAAGCAGATCCAGCAAAACTTTTTGCCGAAAACTCCGCCGCAAGCGGACGGTTACGACGTTGCGGCGATTAGCTTGCCGGCCGAATGGACCAGCGGCGACTACTTTGATTTTCATCATACGGCGGACGGCAAACTGCTCGCCGTAATCGCCGACGTCGCCGGTCATGGGGTGGGGCCGGCGCTGTTGATGTCGTCAGCGCGTTCTTATTTTCGCGAGATCGTACAGCATACGATAGATCCGGCCGAGATCTTATTGCGATGGAATCGGATCATTTCGAGCGAAATCAAATTCGGCGACTTTATCACCGCCTGGGTCGCGTCGATCGATCTGGAACGACGCACGATGACCTACGCCGGCGCGGGGCACAACGCTTGGCTCGTCCACCGCGACGGCGGCGTGCTAGACCTGGAAGGAGAAGGGCCGCCGCTGGGCGTAATTAGCGACTTTGAGTTTCAAGGCTCGGCGGAAGTTCGCTTAGAACCGGGACAAATCTTGCTGATGGCCACCGACGGCATACCGGAAACCGAAAACCTTAGCGGGCAGCAATGGGGAAACGATCGCATGCTGTCAATCATTCACTCGCGCCGCGGGCAACCGGCCGAACGAATCGTCGCCGACATGGTCGACGCCGTTTCGGGCTTCGCCCCCGACACGCCCCGTCGCGACGACGTGACGGCGATCGTGGTCAAGGTCGCCTAGAGCCGGTTTCTCAGTCTCATTTCGGTTTCCAGATTTCAGCGAGCGGCATTGTCGGCAGTCGCTTTCGCTTTTTGCAGCGAGCGGGCGATCACCTCAAAATTGTCGGCATAGTTCTTCTCGATACGCGCGACCGCCTGATCAACTTTTTTCTGAGCCGCCGGAAAATCGGCGGCAATCTCTAGCACGGCTTCCGCGACCATGTCGCCGGACGTTTCTTCGATTGGGAAGTACCAATCGCCCAAGCCGACGTCGCGCCACATGTTTCCCTTAATCCCATCTTCAGGCTGATGCAAATAGAAGCATGGGGTGCGTACCGCGGCGGCGATGATGGGCGAATGACACTCGCAACTGATCACGGCCGCCGCATCGGCATATAGCGTGGCGGCGTCGTCGGTGATCCAATATTTCTCGTGCAGCACGACGTTTCGTTTGACGTCGTCAGGCAAAGGGTCGAAGAGCAAAGGGCGCATGATCTCGACTTGATACGTCATTTCAGGGCATAAGACCGCCTTGCCGCCGGTCTTGCGGACCCATGCGACGATCGCAGCACGCAGCTTGGCGTGATCTTCTTCGGCGTGCGCTTGGTTCACCGCTTCGCGCTGAGCGATTTCCTCTGGCGTGAATCGCGTTTTGCGGATTTTGTGATACGGCGTATAACGCAATCGCGGAACGCAAACGATAAA
The DNA here is from genome assembly GCA_044439945.1 of Blastopirellula sp. JB062. Taxonomy (GTDB): domain Bacteria; phylum Planctomycetota; class Planctomycetia; order Pirellulales; family Pirellulaceae; genus Blastopirellula. The sequence goes on along the minus strand of JBITAD010000169.1, from coordinate 1,950 downwards.
CTTGCGCGGCGCCAGGTCGTGCCGTTCGATAAACGCCTGGGTACCGGCCGTTTCTTTCAACTTGAGATGGAACGTGCCGTCGGGCGCAAAACCGACGTGCGGCCCAGCGACGCCGGCCGCTTGAACGTTTTGCAGCGATTTTTTTTCGCGCGTGAAGACGAAATCGGCGTCGCTGAGCAAGCTGTGCAACTCGGGCGTCAGCTTACGGCTCGCCGCTTCGCCGGCGGCGCTGATCGTGACGCCCAAAATTCCGTACGGCTTGCCGGTCGACCTTCGCCAGGCTTCGACATGATTCGCCGCGACGACGCCGGGGCCAGATCCGTGCAATAAAAAATCAGCCTCGTCAAACGCTTGCCGCAAAGGTTCAGACGTCGGCTTGCCAGCTTGATTGACGTAACCGCTAACGATCTGCAGCTGCGGATAATTGGCGGTCAGCATCTCGCGCACGCCGCGGTCTAGCGCGTTCGACCACAAGATGACTTTGACCTGCGGCAAGTAGTCTTGAAACAACTGCAACACGCCGGGCGTATGCGCGATGTCGCCGATGTTGACCGTTTGCCAGCCGCTACGCAGCAGCACCGTTCCGCCGACGTCCGACGTTTTCGCCGCCGCGACCGAGGTAGGAAGCAAAGGAAGACTAGCCAACGAGGCGAGCCGCAACAACGAAGTTCGGCGATCGATATTTGACATGCGATTCGTCAGAAAAGAGAAGGCGGGGAAAAGTCGTACGCAGCGGCAAAGCCCTCTTATTTTGCCTGGGAAAAATGCAATAGTAAAATCGACCGGCATCACGCCCAGAAGAATCTCGCCGGGCGACTCCTTTTCGCTTCCGCGCATTTGCCGATAATTGGGCGATAACGATTGGGTAACGTTATCCCCTATTTCCGCAAATAAGATCGGCATGTCTGAAGACTCGCACGCGCATCTCCGCCGCGCCATGTTGCAGCAACTACGCGTTTGGAAATCGGCTGGGGTCGATATCGCGCCGCCAGGCCGCGCAATCGAAGTGCCCGACGATTTGTTGACAGCGACGCAGACGCCTGTCGTGCCGCAAGCAGCGCCTGCCGAGCCTGCCCCGGCAGCGATACCGCCCAAGGTCGCCGCAGAGAAAGTTGCCCCCGAACCGACCGCGCGGAAGCCCCGCCCCTCGCCGATAAGCGAAAATGCGTCGCCTGCAGAGCGACAAACGGAATTAGATCAACTCTCGGCTGAAGTCGCCCAGTGCGTCCGTTGCGAAGAGTTGGCGCGGACGCGCAAGCAAACCGTGTTTGGGGTGGGCAACCCCGCGGCGCGGGTTTGTTTTTTCGGCGAAGCGCCCGGCGCCGATGAAGATCGACAAGGCGAACCGTTCGTCGGTCGCGCCGGCAAACTGCTGACGCAAATTATCGAAGCTTGCACGTTTCGACGCGAAGACGTTTACATCTTGAACACGCTCAAATGTCGTCCGCCCGGCAATCGAAATCCAACCCCGGAAGAAAACTCGAATTGCCTCCCTTACTTCGAGCGGCAATTGGCGATCATTCAGCCCGAGTACGTCGTTTGCTTGGGTAAGTTTGCGGCGCAGAATTTGTTAAAGACCGAAGCGCCGATCGGCAAGCTGCGAGGCAAGTTTCATGAATACGCCGGAGCGAAAGTGATCGCGACCTACCATCCCGCGTATTTACTTCGCAATCCTTCCGCCAAACGCGACGTTTGGGAAGATATGAAAATGATGCTCCGCGATATGGGAATTGAACCATCGCGGTCGAAATGAGTTTGCCGCCGAGTTTCTCTTGTCGTCGGAACCTTGTCGCTGCCGGCTTTCGAGCTAAAATATTCAGATCTAACGCTTAGATTCTGGCAATTTGCCCCGGACGAGACGCGCCGTACCCGGTTATGCGAAGACGACGCCTTTACCCAAAGGAGCGTCTCATGGCGTGGTTTATCTTGATTTTCGCCGGTTTGCTAGAA
>JBITAD010000168.1:0-3828 GCA_044439945.1 Blastopirellula sp. JB062 | reverse complement strand
GATATTGAAAGGAATGCGTAGGCTGTCGCTTGGCGAAAGAGAACAGCTTTTGGCAAGTAGGATAGCGACCCCTGCGTCGGGCGAAGAGGTCGCGATTGCGGAGCAAAATCAAAACTTATTCTTCGCTTAGCACTTCGTTTCCGCCTCGGGTCGTCAAGCCCGAAAGAAGCGTTTGATCAACCGTCTCGGCCAAATAACGAACCGATCCGTCCGCCATGGCGAAATGGGCGCCGCCAGGATGAAAGCTCGAAAAGCCTTGCGGGCGCCATTCAAAGACGCCGCCTCCGGGAACAGTAAACGGGCCGTTGATTCCGGTCGAAGTATCAAGCGTGTTATAGACGGCGTACGAATTGGCGTTGTAGGTGGTCGCGCTGTTGCTGGTCGCTTGTTGAGGGTCGCCGGTCACTTCTCCGATCAACAGGGTATTCGAAGTGCCGTCGATAATGTCGCGGAAGTTGGTGGTTGAGAGCGCATAGAAAACGCCGTTGCCGTCTGACCTCGGACGCAACCCGACGGTGCCGGAGCTACTGCAGCGCCAGTCGCGCGAATCGGCGACTCCGGCCATGTCGGAACGAGGCACCGATTCGACGGCGCCCGAGAAGCTAGGATTGACCATCAAGTCCGATTGCGGGTTCGAGGGGCAAATGAACGTCGGCACCGGTCCCAGGGCGCTCTCCGGTTCATAATTCGATTGCGTTTGAATCGGCGACGCGACGTTAAAGTTCACCGCGTCGTAGCGAGCGGTTTGTTCGATGAACGGCAACGTATGAACGCCCCACGAAAAAAGGTGCGTGCCGGAGTAGCCGCTGCAGCCTCCGCTGATGGCTGAGCCGAGCGGAAACTTGAGATGCGTATCGTGATAGTTATGCAGCGCTAGGGCGACTTGTTTGAAGTTGGCCGAGCAAGACATCCTCCGCGCCGCCTCGCGCGCCTGTTGAACCGCCGGCAGCAGCAGTGCGATCAGCACGCCGATAATGGCGATCACCACCAATAGTTCGACCAGCGTAAATGCGCTGCGTCGACTCATTCTTACATATCCGCGAAACATGGCTGCACCTTTAAGAGGAGAAGAAAATGGAATCGATTCGAGATTCGTCGAGCAATGAACAGAAACGTAAAAGAAGTTTATGATTCGAGCGATTTAGCGCCGCTCGCCCTGCGCAACATATCTTTCGTCCGCGCGATGTGAAGTCGCAACAGATCCTTGGCCGCTTGAACTTCGCCTCGTTCCAAGTCGTTCAAGATTTGGCGATGCTCTTGAATGACCCGTTTCTCTTTTTGTTTTCGTTGGTCGTCAGGCATCGGAGCGAGAAAATAGATGTGCTGCGACGAGTGAGAAAACATTTTGGCTAAGATCTCGTTCTCCGAGAGTTCAAGCAATTTTTGATGAAAGAGAAAGTCCGACTCGCAAAAACCCATGGTCAGCTCGGCATGGTGCAGATCTTCCATCGTGTTGCAGATCTTGTGCAACTCGGTGAAGTCTTTTTTCGGAACGCCGGCGGCGAAAGAGACGTCGATCGCGCCTAGCTCAAGAACAATTCGCGCGTCGATCAGCGATTCGTAATGGATCTCTTCGAGGGTCGGCACAAAAAAACCGCCCGTCGGCCGACGGATTAGCAGGCCGTCATGAGCCAGCAAGGCCATCGCTTCTCGCAGGGCGGCTCGCTGCGCCCCCAGTCTTTGCGACCATTCTACCTCGGCCAAGCGGCTGCCGACCGGAATCTGCCCGCAGACCAGCATTTTGCGTAAGGCCGAGTAACACTTGCCGCTGGCGTTTAGCAAAACAGGATGGTCAAGTCGTTTTTCTGTAATCATGAAATAAAGGGTAATGTAGTATGAGTACAAAATCAAGCGAAAAATGAACGCACTATTTTGTTCTGGCAGAGGCTGGTTTAATCGTAGGCAATTCGTTTGTGCGCAATGCTAGGCGGCAACTTCCTCATTAATTCGGGGGATAAAGGCCTGCTAAACTCGTTTTTTAGAAGTTGCCAGCTTTGTCCGGTTTCCAAGAAAAATTGAACTGAGTACAAAATTGGGTTGAAAATGTGCATCAAATGCAGTTAGAATTTTCTCGTGGTTATTTTGGTTTGCCTGGTTTGTGCACAGCTTTTCTTGCGAGGACTCGATTCATGTCTCACCCATTGTTTCGTCACTGGCGATTCTTCTTGTTTGGATTGGCGGTCTCGGTTTTAAGCGGCTGTGCCGAGCAGCAAGATTTAGAGCGTCGTGTCGTCACGGGGCGAGTCACCTACCAAGGAATCGAAATCGAGTCCGGCGAGATCCGTTTCATTCCGGTTCAAAAAGGCCCGGTCTCCGCCGCCAGAATATTGAACGGCGCCTACGAAGTGACCCACCAAGGAGGCGTCATGCTGGGCAGCGCACGGGTCGAAATTATTGCCACGCCCGATCATGCGCCGCTGAGTCTCGAAGAGTTAGAACGTCAGCCCGCTTCGAGCAAAGCCAAGACAATCCCGAAGCAATACAACGACGAATCCAACTTGCAGGTCGACGTGCAGCAAGGCTCTGGCAAGCAGACGCTCGATTTTGATCTCACCGGCAGATCGGCTTCGCTGTCATTCCCCGCAGTCGACAATTCGCAACTGGGCTAACTCACGTTTCTTTACAATGTCGCTGCTGCGGCCGTCGTCGGGCGAACTTTTCGTAACTTGAAAGAGCAGGCATGCAATTAACGTCCGTCGTGACTCCCTTGACTGACGAAAATCTGGCTCGCGTGGCGCAGCTCGGCGTATCGAGCGTCGCGATTCGCTACCCCGGTCCGCGGCGAGAAGATTGGTTGGCGATCAAGTCGCGCTTCGCCAAATTCGGCTTGTCGATCGCCGCGGTCGAAGGCGAATTGCCGATTCAAAATGCGATTCTCGGTACGGCCGATTCGGCGCAAGATCTGGCCTGCATGAAACAGTTGCTCGCCAACATGGGCGCCGCCGAGATCGGGGTCTGCTGTTACAACTTTATGCCGGCGACCGACTGGGCGAGAACAAGCACGCAAACCGCCGAGCGAGGCGGCGCATGGACCACGGCGTTTCGTCTGGCCGACGTCGAGCAAGCCGCTTCGTTGCATAACGTTTCTGGCGATCTCGACGTCGCTCCGCTCTCGGCGCCGCAGCTTTGGGGCAATCTCGAAACTTTTTTGACCGAACTGCTGCCGACGGCTGAAAAAGAGGGGATCGCCTTGGCGATGCATCCCGACGATCCGCCGCTCTCCGCATTTGGCAAGCATGCCCGCATTATGAATCGTATTGACGACTTCGAGCGATTGATGCGGTTTTCTGCAAGCCCAAGCAACGGAATTTGCTTTTGCCAAGGAACCTTTGCGGCGATGGGCGTCGACGTGCCGGCCGCGATCCGAACTTTGGGCGATCGTATTCGGTACGTTCACTTTCGCGATTCGCGCGGGGCGGCCGACGATTTTGTCGAAACCTTTCATGACAACGGGCCGACCGATATGGTCGCGGCGATGCATGCCTATCGCGAGATCGGGTTTCAGGGCCCGATTCGTCCCGATCATGTGCCGCAATTGGCCGGCGAAGAAGCGGGCGATCCCGGCTACACGATGCTCGCTCGGTATTACGCGTTCGGCTATATTCGCGCCTTGCTGCAAGCCGCCGAGTACGGCTTGCAGTCGCGGTCGTAATCAGCGCCGCCGCGTCGCAAATTCGTGCGATAGGCTGCGGTCTATTCTTGCGGCGGCAGTTGTGCGTTGTGATACACGTTTTGCACGTCTTCGCAATCATGCAGCAAATCTAGAAATTTCTCGAACGCCGCCGCCTCTTCGCCTGCCAGTTCGGTGTTCGATTGGGCGACGAAGGC
>JBITAD010000167.1:0-3834 GCA_044439945.1 Blastopirellula sp. JB062 | reverse complement strand
AACGACTCGGCCGGGTCTTCACTATGGGCGAAGTGAAGGTCGAAGTGCTTCGTGATTTCTCGCTCGACATTTATGAGGGCGAGTTTCTGGCGGTTGTCGGCCCGAGCGGCAGCGGTAAATCGACCATCTTGAATTTGGTCGGAGGGCTTGATCAGCCAACTTCGGGCAAAATCTTGTTTCGCGGCGAAGATCTGACGGCCGCCTCGAATCGACGGCTGACGACTTATCGGCGCGATCATATCGGTTTCGTTTTTCAGTTTTATAACTTGGCGCCGAATCTGACTGCCCGCGAGAACGTATTGACGGCGACGGAGATCGTTTCCGACCCGGCCGACGTCGACGAGGTGTTGGAGATGGTCGGACTGACGGAACGCGCCGATCACTTTCCGGCGCAGCTATCGGGCGGAGAACAGCAGCGGGTGGCGATCGCTCGCGCGGTGGCCAAAAACCCCGATCTGTTACTATGCGACGAACCGACCGGCGCGCTTGACTACGAGACCGGCATCAAGGCGTTGCGATTGTTAGTCGACGTCAACCGTCGTTTGGGAACGACGATCGCGCTGATTACGCATAACAGCGCAATTGCCGAGACGGCCGATCGGGTGGTCCATTTGCGAAGCGGCGAAATCAGCGAGTTGGTCGTCAACTCGCAACCGATTGCGCCCGAAGAGGTGACGTGGTGAGCATGCTGGACCGCAAGCTGGCGCGAGATCTCGTGCAGTCGCGCGGCCTGCTGCTGGCGATCGTCAGCATCATGACGTTGGGCATCGGTTTGTTCGTCGGCATGCAGTCGACCTATCGCAGCATGCGCGACGCCAAAGCGAGATACTACGCCGATTGTCGGGTCGCCGATTTCTGGATCGATCTGAAAAAACTGCCGTTGGCCGAAATCGAAGCGGTGCGACAGATAGAAGGGATTCGACAAATCGAGCCGCGGATTCAGTTTCCCGCGACGGTTGATCTTGAGAGTCGGGTCAAGCCGCTCAATGGCCTGGTAATCGCCATGCCGGAACGACGGCAACCGGTTTTGAACGATCTGTTGATGGTACGCGGCAGCTATTTCACCGGGCGGCGCGATAACGAAGTTGTGATCAACGATAAATTCGCCGCGGCCAATCGGATTGTGCCGGGAGATTGGATTCATTTGCTGATGAACGATCGTCGGCAACGTTTTTTTGTGGTGGGCACGGCGATCAGCGCAGAGTTTACTTATTTGTTAGGGCCTGGCGCGTTGACGCCGGACCCCGAAAATTTCGGCGTGTTCTATGTGCCGCAACCGTTCGCCGAAGACGCCTATGACTTTTCAGGCGCCGCGAATCAACTGGTCGGCGCGGTCTCTCCGGGCACGAATTTGGAGCGGTTGCTGGATGAGATCGAACTGCAATTGGACGCGTTCGGCGTTTTCTCAGCGACCCCGCTGAAAGACTTCACCTCGAACTATTACATCTCGAACGAAATCGAGCAGTTAAAGAACTTCGCTACTTTTCTGCCCTCGATTTTTCTGGCGGTCGCGGCGCTGGTCTTGAACGTGCTGATGACCCGCTTGGCCCGTCAACAACGGACGATCGTAGGCACGTTGAAAGCGATCGGCTATAGCGATTGGGCGTTGTTCGTTCACTTTTTGAAGTATGGCGCCGCGGTCGGTTTCGCCGGCGCCGCCGGCGGATCGGCGTTGGGAATGTTGCTGACCCAAGGGATGACCGCTCAGTATCAAATGCTGTTTCAGTTTCCTGATTTACACGCCGACTTTTACGCGACGACGCACCTGACCGGTTTGGCGGTCAGTTTGACTTGTGCGATTGTCGGATCGATTTACGGCGCGCGGACGATGTTGATTTTAAAACCGGTCGAAGCGATGCGGAGCGAGCCTCCCAAGCATGCTGGGCGAATCTGGCTTGAACGACTTCCTTGGCTTTGGAATCGGCTGTCGGCGCCCTGGCGAGCGGCGCTACGCGGTATGGTCCGCAACCGGGTGCGGACCGGAGTGGCGATATTCGCCTCGATGACGGGCGCGGCGATCTTGGTTTCGGGGCTGATGATGTTTGAAGCGACCGATTACTTCATTCGCGTGCAATTTGAGGAAATCGTCCGCAGCGATATCGATCTCGCATTTAAAGACGTCGTTGATCGAGAAGCGATTACCGAACTGAAACGGTTGCCGGGCGCGGATTTGACTGAGCCGACGTTTCATGTCGCCTGTACGCTCGAAAATGGGGTTCGCCGCCGGCGAAGTTCAGTGACCGGCATTACGCCCAACGCCAGTTTGACCGCGCCGCGAGACGACCAGGGGCGAAGAATCGTTGTGCCGGAAGTGGGACTGACGCTAGATCGCCAGTTAGCGAAGATCTTGGGAGTCGGTCGCGGCGACGTCTTGACTTTGCGGCCAGTGCAAGGAGATCAAACGCCGGTCATCGTGCCGGTCTCGCAAATTTGCGACGGGATGTTCGGACTTAGCTGTTACGCCGACATCGGCTATTTGAACCGGCTGCGGGGAGAAGAATTCGCCGCAAGCGGCGCGCAATTAAAGGTCAATCCGGCGCCGGGCGCGATCGATCAACTTTATCGCGAACTGAAACGGATGCCGGCGATCGAATCGGTCAACGCAAGGATCGACATGATCGCCAATATGCGAAAAACGTTCGTCCAAGGGCAGTTGGTGATGATCTTTTCGATCATATTATTCGCCGGCATCATCTTTTTCGGCAGCGTCTTGAACGCCTCGTTGATCAATTTGGCCGAGCGCGAGCGAGAAGCGGCCACAATGGGCGCGCTTGGCTACTCGCGTTGGGAAATCGGCGCGATGTTTCTCCGCGAAAGCATGCTGGCCAACGTCATCGGCACGCTGCTTGGTTTTCCCCTGGGTTACGAGCTGATCGTCTTAATGACTTATACGATCGATAAAGATCTGATCCGATTTCCGGTTGTCACGGCGCCATGGATTTATCTGGCAGGCGGAGTCGCATCGATCCTGTTCGCGCTGGCGGCGCACGCGGTCGTGCAGCGGCGCATTCATCAAATGAACTTGCTGAAGGCTCTTCAAGTTAAGGAATAGCCATGAAAAAGAATCGTTCCGGCGCGAGCCTGATCAATAAATGGACCCTATTGACCGTCGTCGGCTTGGCGCTGCTCGGCGTTTGGTTGACGTTGGGCGGAACGTCGGGCGCCCCGGTGGAAGTGACCCGACCGCGGCGCGGACCAATCGCCCAGTACGTTGACGAACAAGGAAAAACTCGCCTGCCGCGCGTCTACGAGATCACCATGCCGTTGGCCGGGCGCATCGAGGCGATTCAACTGGAGCCGGGCGACCAGGTTGCAAAAGGCGAAACGGTAGCGCGCCTAGTGCAAAGCGATTTACGTAACGAACTGGACGAAGCCGAAGCGGCTGTCGATCGCTTGGCGGCTTCGATCGCCGAAAACGCCGATGCGACGGTCGAAGAGACCAGCAAGACCCAAGCCTCGCATTTTGTCGAGTCGATGAAGTCGACCGTCGAAGCGGCCAAGGCCCGCATGGTGGCCGGAAAATCGCGCGTCGATTATGCGATCAGCTTTTTGACGCGCGTGCAATCTTTGATCGCGTCGGGCGCAAAGACCGAAGACGAACTCGATCGCGCGCAGCTTCGCAAAGTCGAAGCCGACACCGACTATCAGCAAGACGTATTGATTTTTCAAGCGATGAAATCGATCGACGCCGCAACGCTCTTGCTGCCAACTTTAGTTCAGCAATATATCGATCGCAAAGATTTGACGATCGCCGTCTTGAAGCAAGAAAAGCTGGAAGCCGAAGCTCGCTTGCGACAAGCCAAAACCAACTTGCAGCGCGGGACGATGACCAGC
>JBITAD010000166.1:0-3842 GCA_044439945.1 Blastopirellula sp. JB062 | reverse complement strand
ATCAAGCGACCGAGGCGGAATGGCAAGAGTTGGATCAGTTGCTGGCTGCGGATGATAACGCGCTAGCCTATTACGTGGCTTACGCAGACTTGAACGCCTCGCTTCTGATCACCTCGCCGAACATTATTGACGCAAAACCGGAGCCGGCGAAAACGGGGCGTTTTGACGCCTTGATTGAAAGGGCCTGGGGGTATCCAGCGGAAGCGGCGTCGATACTTCTCGCTTGCGGCGTCGCCGCTTGCCTGGTGATGCTCGCGTCTGCCTGGGGATCGTCCGGGCCGACGGCTCGGATTGTCTTTTCTACGGCTCAAGACTTAGAGATCGATGGACGCTATGCGGAACGTACCTTTGCGAATGAAGGGGTGCTTCGTTTTTCGAAGGGTTCGATCGGTTTGGCGATGACGGCAGGGGTTGACCTGATCATCGAAGGGCCTGCCGAGGTTGAGATCGTCAATCGGAACCAACTCCGACTTTTGTCCGGCCGCTTAATTGCGGACGCCCATGAAGAGGCGGAGCCAATTTCGATCGCTACTCCGCGTTGTACCGTGAAGGATCAAGGCGGACGGTTCGGCCTGGCTTCTTTGGCGGGGCAACCAGATAGCATTGCGGTTTTTCAGGGAGAAATGCACGTATCGCAGAAGCGACAATCGCATACGCTACGTCAAGGAGACGCAGTGCAAATCGATGCGAATGGTCGCATCTCTCGACTTTCGTCCGTCGTCAGCGGGCTTTTCCCCGATGAGCTTGATATCGACGGCAAGTCGCCAGGCGAAGGTATAGTCGAGTTCATCGACGACAACATTATCGACGACTCTAACTACGGCTTCTATCAAGTGGCGCCGCAAGGTTTTGGCGAAGATGCGCCTGCCTATGTCGATCGCAATCATCAATGGAACGGGGTTGGCGCTGAGAGTTTGCCTCCGTTTTTAATAGGCGCCGAGTATGTAATGACGATGGCCCATGATCGCTATCATGGCGAAGAATTGCAGATTGACTTGACGCTTCGAGAGCCGGCGACGGTTTACGTGTTATATGCGGAGTCTTGTGATCCGCCGGCTTGGCTTCAAGAAGACTACATGAACACGGGCTATCGAATCGGGCTCGACGAAGGCCCTTACTTCGATGCTCGACTCGGCCGCGATCAGCTCGAACATACCGAGCTAGGAGTCGGTTCAAACCAAAGTATCGATACGACATTTTTAGTCTGGGCTCGCCACGTTCCTGTTGCGGAAACCATTCGGATGGGAGGCGTGGACTGTCGGCGCCGCGACTTGTCGAAGTCTGATTGGATTAATCGCGAAGGGGAAAATATGTATGGGATCGTCGTCACGCCAATTCAGTAGACTGTCGGACGCCGATGTTGACCCATTCGGTTGTCTAGAGGAGATTTTTTAGGATTACAGGAATTCTTGAAAGATTATCGCCATGACCGCAAATTACTCATGAACGCCTATGTCGATTTAGTTCTGGCATATAGCTTCAATTATTCGCTACGCTGCCACCTGCCCGTTATCTTCCGCTAACCTGCCTCATACTTACAACGATTTATTTATTTGTCTCGTCTATAGATAAGGATCTGATTTATGAAATTCAGGCCGCAACAGGGATTTACGCTTGTAGAGCTTCTCGTCGTGATTGCCATTATCGGCGTATTGATCGCGTTGCTTCTGCCCGCCGTTCAGCAAGCTCGCGAAGCTGCGCGACGCATGCAGTGCAGCAATCATTTAAAGCAAATGGGCTTAGCCTTGCAGAACTATCACGATACTCACAATACATTTCCGCACGGCGACGAAGGGCTCTCCGGAGGCTGGGGAAGTAATTGGAGATTGCGGATCATGGCCTTTGCCGAGCAAGCGGCGATTGCCGACCAGTGGCGATACGGAAATGGGCATGGCTGGACAGGAACGACTGCGGGCAACGCCAATCGCAATTTGATAGACGGCTTTAAAGTGGAATGGGGGAAATGTCCGTCCAGTCCATTAACCGAGTTTTTGGAGAACAGCGGCGATAAGCTGTTTTTGTTTTCCTACTTTGGGATCTCAGGAGCTGAAAGCAGTCCTGACGGAAATTATGTAGCGGATCCTCGCGATTCGGCGACGCCGGCGGATAACAATCCTGGCGGAGTTTACAATTCGAGCGGCATGTTGCCCGTCAACGAGGTCGTGGGTATGAATCAATGTACGGATGGAACGTCAAACACGTTTATTGTCGGTGAGATCTCCAATTTTACCTTCGATGCGGCGAGAACCGACAAAGAGGACCTGCGCCCCGGATTTCACTGGGGATGGCAAATGGGGGCGGCCAACAATAACTATGGTGAGGATGCTTTTGTGACCGCTTCGACGGTCACGACGCGCTACAGCCCCAATGCTGACGTGCTCGGCTCAGACGGCGCCGACGTCGGCGGCGGCTGGCGACGCAATACGCCTCTTACGTCGGCGCATCCTGGCGGCGCTCAGGTCGTCTTCGTAGACGGGAGCGTCCACTTCGTCACCGATTCGATTGATCTGAACACTCTGACGTTTCTTAGCGCTCGCGACGACAACCAAGTCACGACGAATTATTGAACCGGAGGAATGGGACCGGCGTCCGTGAGCACGCTGATGCGTACTTCACGGATGCCCTGCTGAGATCGATCATTCGTCGAAAGGGCAACGCAATCATGCAGAATCGCGATTTATTTTTTCTCCGTGGCTATTACGCGCTGATCTTGGTCAGTCTGTTCGTTTGGGGGTGCTCTAGCAAAGGATTTGAGGGCCCTACCGGCACGGTTGAAGGCAAATTGACGATGAAGGGAAAGCCGCTCTCGCCAGGCACTATCGTCACCTTCGTCTCTATTGAAGGTTTCGCCGCTTCAGGCAAGACCGACCCGGAAGGGAAGTTTAGTCTTATGTTTCGAGGGACCGACCAAATACCGGTATCTCACTACAGGGTTCAACTAGCCCCGGCGCGACGTTCGGAAGAGCCGCAGTTCGATACCGATTTGTCGAATCACCGCAGACGCGATTCAGCCCGGTCCAAACGCCCTTTTCCCGAGAAGTATAGCGCAAGCACGACCAGCGGCCTCGAAGTCGACGTGCGGGAAGGGGAGAACCTGCCGTTGATTATTGATCTGGAATAAGCGGCTGCACGCAGAGACCGCTTGTGGGGCTCTGAATCTAGCACGTTAACCAAGTGATGATGCGTCGGCGAAGAGACTCGTCCACGTTTTGCGAGGAAGGTCTGTCCGTATCGGACTTGTTTTCGCGCTGCTGCTTGTGCGTCTGACGGCGCACTGAAACTTTTTCCTCACGCGTTTGTTTCCTACCTACCAAATGATCCTACCGAGAGAGAGCCATATGCGTCTTGCGACTTTCCGCTTCGGCATCCGTTTCGCGGACGGCGTCACGCCTTTTCGTCGCCTTACATCAGCCATGCTTGCCGTTCCGCTATTAGGCGTCATGATTCAAGCGGCTTATTGCGACCAGACGGAAACGGTCCGGTTGATAGTCGATCGTCCAGTCGCAAAGCCAGTTGAGCATGCGATTTCGAAGCTTGAGTCCGTGCTGAAAGCGAAAGGCAAGGTGATCGATCCAGGGACGCAACTTGATCTCTCTGGCGACGTTAACTTGGTGGTCGGCGTCGCCGGTCAAAGTTCGCATGTCGATCAAATGCTGAAGAGCTGCCAGCTTTCGGTTCCTGTTGCGGCCGAATCGTTATTGGTCGCCAAAATGTCTGGTCAAGCTGGGCGGCAAGTGCTTGTCGCGGGACGCGACCCTCGAGGGACGGCTTACGCCTTGCTCGAAATTGCGGAAGAGATTCGCTCTGCAAACGATACGGAATCTGTTTTCAGTACGATTAAC
>JBITAD010000165.1:0-3847 GCA_044439945.1 Blastopirellula sp. JB062 | reverse complement strand
TTAGCGATCGTCAGCGGCGGCTGCCAAATGGCGGCCAGCAGTTCGAATGTCGCCGGCGTTCGCGCTGTCGAAAGCGGCCAGCCGATGGCGGCGGTCAATCATTTTCATAATGCGCTGGCCAACGATCCGACCAACGCCGACGCTCTTTACAATATGGCGGCCACTTATCATGAGATGGCCAAAAAGAACAACGACCCGGCGATGCTCAAGCAAGCTGAGGAGTTCTATAACCGGTGTTTGGACCAATCGCCCGATCATGTTGAATGTCATCGCGGCTTAGCGGTGTTGCTGATTGATACGAAACAGCCCAATCGCGCGTATACGTTGATGGAACGTTGGGCGCAGCAAAACCCGACTTCCGCCGATCCTAAGGTCGAACTGGCCCGATTGCATCAAGAGTTTGGCGACGAACAGGCGGCGATGACGCAATTGAATCAAGCTTTGGCGATCGACGCGAATAACGCTCGTGCTTGGGCCGCTCTGGGAAGTTTGCGAGAAAAATCAGGCGATCTCAACCAAGCGTTGGCCAATTATCAACGTTCGTTGCAGTTAAACAGCTTTCAAGACGGAGTCGCCACGCGCGTTGCGACATTGACCCGCCAGGGAGTGCAGGCCGATACCCCGCTGGCTCCGACCGGCGATACACGTATTGTGCAAAACCCCAATACCTCTCAGCGATACTAAGCGATGCCGAGCGAATCCGCTCCTTATGATCGCGACGTGGCCTATGTCCATTCGTCCGGTTATAGCGACATCATGCTGCCTGCCGCTCGCGAAGTGATTCAGCAGTTGCGTCAGCGCAACCTGCATGAGGGGACTATCATCGATTTGGGGTGCGGCGGCGGGCAAGCTGCCGCCGCATATGCGGCAGCCCAATATGATGTGATCGGCGTCGACCTATCTCCGGCCATGATCGATCTGGCTAGGCAAGCGGTCAATGAGGCGAGATTCGAAGTCGGCAGTTGGAACGATTGGCCTTTGCCGTCTTGCGTGGCGATCACAGCGTTAGGCGAGATTTTTTGTTATCTCTCGCCTGGAGTTGAGCCAAGAGTTTCGCTTCCTTCCTTTTTTGCGAGCGCCCACGCCGCGCTATTGCCTGGCGGTTTGCTTGCGTTTGACGTCGGCGAGATCGGAATGGGGCGCGGGGCGGTCCGAAATTGGACGAGCGGAGACGATTGGTATTGCTTGGTTGACTATGCGTATGACGAGGGTAACGATCAGTTGGCCCGTCATATCACCACCTTTCGGCAGGAAGGAGAGCTTTATCGCCGGCGCCACGAAACGCACCGCCAACAACTTTTCGCAGCTGTTGAAATCCAAAACTGGCTGGAACAAGTCGGTTTTCAAGTGGCGATGGCGCAGCGTCTGGACGAGTTCGTGCCGTTGCCGAATCGGGCTTTGTTTTTCGCAACCAAGGTCTGAACGAAGTCGCTGGTGAAATGAATTCGACCGGCTTGACGTTTTAGAACGATTGTCGTCGGTCAAAGCCTAGGCGACTTTTCGCCAAAAGCGGGCGAAATCTAGATGCCGGACGTGAGCGGAGAGTCGCCGGCGTCAGAACGCCTGCCAGCGAAGTAACGTCGAAATGAATTGCCTGTGGCGAATCGTCGCTATCGCCGAGAGTGATGACGTCCAGCAAGCGATCGGTTTGGCGTTGCAGGCGTTGGCGACTGCGGCGAGGCGTGCCTTGCGCGATGCTGTAATATGCCAAGATGTCGTTTTCGTCCGACAATTGCGTAATTTTGTAGGGATCTTCGACCGATCCGTCGCCAGTGGCCAACAGACCTTCAAGCATGGTTTGGAACAAAAAACGCTCTAAATCCGCTTCGCCGTAACAGCCCATTTCATCAGCGGCGATTCCGGCAAAGAAATGAGCGGCGGGACTGGTAATCCAGGCAAACGGCATTTCGCAACTTCGCCAATAGGCCTCGCGAAAGTCGCCGCGCTCGCACGCCGCTTCTAGCTCGAAGACGAACGCGCCTTGCGGATCAAAATCGGGTTCCGCGGCTACCTCTTCCTGAAGCCGGGCGAAGCCTTGGCTGTTAGGAGATTCGAGATAGTTGCGATAAACGTCCGACATTCAAAGCCTCACCAAGTCATCGACAGGACGGATGTTCGTTCTTCTTCATTCATGGTTAGAAGCGGCGAACATCGCACGAGCGTCTTGTCTAAAAGGAACCGTGCGCTCCGTTAACTCTTTTAGACTAACGAGCGCTGTATGGAAAGGCAATAACTTTCGCGCATGCGCGATGGCAATTTTTCTTCGCTGCGTTTGATAGAAGCGAATGACTTGGCCATCTCTTAAAGCGTCGATGACCTGGACGCCATGCAAGGTCAGACCGTTTGCTAACAAGCGAAACGTTGAAATCAAGAAACGCAAAAGGTCGCATTGCCAAGCGCGATCCGACCTTCATTGAAACTTGTTGTTGGTCGTCTAACGACCAGCGACGGCGCGGTTTTAACCGAATGCGTCTAGCGAGATGCCTTTTCCTGCTTCTTTGCCGATGCGCCCTGCCGATTCGATCAATGCGACCATGGCATCGCCTTGCTGTTTGGTGGCGTCTTGTCCTTTTTTCGCGACGGCAAAATCAATTTGCGTACGAGTTTGCGCATCTTTAGCGGCTAAGACGCTCGATACGGCTGGATCTAAACCTGTCATCGCTCAACCTTTGTAATGCAAAGTCGCTTACCTCTGCTTATCGACCGCCGCTTGCCGGAAACTTGGGCGAAATTCGCCGCGCGACGGTTCCTACGGTTTGGCGCGATCTTACCGTAGCGCCGCCGGTTGCGATCCGCATTTGACATATCATGCGGCACTTGTCGCTTCTATGCGTGCGTCATTGCGGATCTCTGCCGATATGCTGGACATGCAAGTCTGGCAGCGCGGAATGGGAGTTGCCGAAAAAAATTCGATCGGCGGCAATTTTTTTTTACAATAGATGGAATCAACCATCCCGCCTATTAGGAATTTCATGCCCATGTATCGCTTGCTCTTGCTGTTTTGTCTGGCGTTTTTCTGTTGCCCGCTCGCAGTTCAAGCGGCTGAACTAACCGGTTCGCGGCCGAACGTCATCTTGATCATGACCGACGATCAAGGTTACGGTCCGGTCGGTCGTCATGGGCATCCATGGATAGAAACGCCCAATTTAGACCAGTTGTACGATACCAGCGTTCGTTTTTCGCGAATGTTGGTCGCTCCGACGTGCGCGCCGACCCGTTCCGCGTTGATGACGGGGCGCCATCCGATGCGAAACGGCGTAACGCATACGATCTTAGAGCGAGAGCGTATGACGCTCGACGCCGTAACGTTGCCTGAAACGTTAAAAAAAGCGGGGTATCAAAGCGGAATTTTCGGCAAATGGCACCTGGGAGATGAAGAAGAGTATCAACCCCATCGGCGAGGGTTTGACGAAGCCTTTATTCATGGCGCCGGAGGCATCGGCCAGGCGTACGATTGCAGCTGCGCCGACGTGCCTGACAACAAATATTTTGATCCCACGATTCGTCACAACGGCAAGTTCGTAAAAACGGAAGGCTACTGTACTGACCTTTTCTTTACGGCCGCGATGGGCTGGATCAAAGAACAAAAAACGGCCGAAAATCCTTTCTTCGCTTACATTGTGACCAACGCGCCGCATTCGCCTTTTATCGCTCCGTCGAGCAACACGAAACGATTTAAAGGTCTTGGTTTCAGCGATAGTGAGGCCGGCTTCTACGGCATGATCGAAAATATCGACGAAAACGTCGGGCGATTGATGCGGAAGTTGGACGAATGGGAACTGCTAGAGAACACCGTCGTCATCTTTATGTCAGACAACGGCATGACCGGCGGAGGGTCAGGGCGCTT
>JBITAD010000164.1:0-3869 GCA_044439945.1 Blastopirellula sp. JB062 | reverse complement strand
GAACACGTCGTACAATGCATGCGTACCGGCGGCGACGCCGAAGCCGCGAAACGTAAACAGGACTCCGAAGATGAGTCCTGCGGAACAGCGAAACAGAAAGCTATACCACTGAAAAGTTTCGCCGGCTGACGTAAAGAAATCATAATGCGCCGCGGAAAAAATCAGACTGGAACCCACGATCGCAAACGCCGTCGCGGCGGGATGCGGCACGCCCAGCATTTTCGCCGCTTGCCAAAGCGCGGGGATCAGCATCAAGCGAAACAGTAGTTCTTCATAGATTCCGGCGCCAAAGTAGGCGATCACCTGACGAACGGTTTCGCTCGGCAGATTCGTTCCGTCATGAGCGGCGATCTCCGCTTTCATAAGGGCCGCTTGCCAATGCGCCAAGCCGAGCAAGATCAAGCCGAGGATCGCTGATTCCAGCAACATTAGCGGCAACACCCCAGGCGAGATTCGCCAGCGATGTTCCTGCAAATGATGCCAGGCTAAGAGGCAAGCGCAGGTCAAAAGCGGAAGCAGAAAGTATTGACCGAATCCGATCACCGTCAACAAATCGCGCAGCCAAACGTCGACTCCATTACGGATCGCTTGCGGACCTAAGGCGAAGACGCCGACTTCGTAAGCGACTAGCATCGGCATGACGAACGCCAAGCTGACCAACGGTCGTGCGGATTCGTCGAAATAGCGTAGCGGCGGAGGATCGGCGGAAGCGTCAGACATCAATACGATCGGGCAGGGTTGCCAGCGGGTCAGGAAAATCGGTATTGTCGAATGCGTTGCGAAGTTCGAATTATTCTACCCTATCTACACCTTCGTTCCCGCCTATGTCGATATCACTGTTCAACGTTTATGAACGTCTTCTCGCTTACTACGGTCGACAAGCGTGGTGGCCGGGCGATTCGCCGTTAGAAATCATGGTGGGGGCGGTCTTAACGCAGAATACTTCTTGGAAAAATGTCGAAAAAGCGATCGTCAATCTGAAAGAGGAGGGGATGCTCGATCCCTTCAAATTGCACGAGACGGCTGCCGAACAATTGGCTGAAATAATTCGTCCGGCCGGTTACTATCGTTTAAAAGCGAAACGCTTGCAAAATCTGATGCGTTACGTCATCCAGTCGTATGACGGCGATCTGGATGCGATGTTCCGCCGCAACGTCGATTCGCTCCGCCGCGACTTGTTAGCCGTCAATGGAATTGGTCCGGAAACGGCCGACGCAATTTTGCTGTATGCGGGCGACCTGCCGACGTTCGTCGTCGATACCTACACTTCGCGAGTCTTAAAACGCCACGGCTGGATCGATCTTGAAGCCGATTATCATCAGATTCAAGATCGGTTCGTAAGCGAATTGCCTCAAGATACGGCGCTGTTTAACGAATACCATGCGCTGCTAGTACGCGTCGGCAGCGGTCACTGTCGGAAAACGCCGAAGTGCGAAACATGCCCGTTGTTCGACCTGTTGCCCGAGGGTGGGATGGAAACGGGAATTTGACTCGCTCAAAATTACTTTAGGCGGCTCGCTGTTGCAGCGCACTCGGCGCCGCTTGCAGTTTGGCGAGCATATACTCGGCGCCGCGCTGCGAAGCTCCGCCGCCGCCGACTTGTTCGCGCAGCTGGAGCAGCGCTTCGACGCGCCGGGCGTGCGCAGCTTCGTCGACCAGCCAATTAACGATCCGGGCGGCCATATCGCCGGTCCGATCTTCGCAGGTTAAGTACTCTGGTAAAAGCACCTGTTCGGCGCCGAGCGCATCAGGGTCATAGGTCGAATACTCGGCGTCGTAAAATGGCTTCTTGGTCGAGAGAATATTGACGAGCGTGATGTAGCGGACTTTGCGAAAGAAACTCTGCACCCACAGACCGAACGGACTGATCTTGTAATGAATGACCGTCGGTTTGGCGTGATAGAGCAATTCGAGCGAAACGCTGCCGCTGCAAGCTAGGCAGCAATGCGCCGCATGAATCAGTTCGGGCGTCTGATCGACTTGCACTTCGATGTCGAGCCCTGATGCGATAATCCGCTCGAACGCGTAGGCAGCTTGATTTTCGTTATAGGCGGCGACGGCGAAGCGGACGTCAGGAACTTGTTCCGCGATTTTTTTCGCCGTTTCTAAGAAAGCGGGCAAATTGGCGGCGACTTCTTGCGAGCGCGAGCCGGGCAAGATGGTGACCAACTTTCCCGGTTTTTCTCGATGTTCGGCGACTAAATCTTCGTTCAGACGGTACGATCGCAGTTGATCGAAAAAGGGGTGCCCGACAAAAGTCGCATTACAGTCGCGCTGGCGATACCATTCCTCTTCAAACGGCAGTTTGCAAAGCACGTGATCGACGTAGCGACGCATCTTTTTAACGCGCCAGCCAGCCCAAGCCCAAAGTTGGGGCGTGCCGTAGTAGAAGACTGGAATGCCCTGCGCTTTGGCGCAGCTAGCGATCCACCAATTGAAGCCGGGGTAGTCGATCAACACCACCGCATCGGGACGCTCTGAGCGAAAGTAACGATTCGCTTTCAGCATCAGTCCGATAAAACGATGCAGGTTCAAAAAGACGCGCAAAAACCACATGATCGCCAGCTTGGTCAGATCGGCGTGCAGTTGGCAGCCGGCTTCCGCCATTTTGGGGCCGCCGTAGCCGACGAACTGCAAGTCGTCGCGCTGCGATTTTAAGGCGCGAATTAAGTTGGCGCCATGTAAGTCGCCGCTCGGTTCGCCAACGCTGAAAAAGATCTTCATTATGTCTTCCTATGATCCGCTTCAGCCCGCGCGTTTCGGTTCGCGCATGTCGTCAAAAAAAGCGACCCGTAGTTCCGGTAACAAGTTTTCGGTGCGGCGCAGTTCCACGTAACTCGGCTCTTGCCAACGCCGGCATAACCACCAAGCGCACGCCAGGTTCAAGGGAGACGGCCAACCGTCGTCGAGCGGTTCGTCAGGCGCGGCGAGCGAATCGTACGCGACCGGCAATTCGGTCACTCGGTAGCCGCGCATCGCGACGAACGCCGCCAAGTATGGGTACGACCCGCGAGGCAGCGGGGTATTGGTCAGCGCCTCGCGCCGGGCGGACCAAAATTGCGAATGAGGATCGCGAACGTCCATTTGCAGCAATAGACGCCGTGGGGTCCGCGTAATGCGATTCAGCCAACGACCCGTCGTCGTCGCCGAGCGTCGACCGATCACAAGATCGCCGCGCGATTGCCCTTCGAGCAGTTCTTTGATTTGCGAAGGAGGGTATTCCAAGCCTGCCGACGTGAACACCAATTTATCGCCGGAAGAGACGCGTATTCCCGCAACGATCGCCCCCGAAAGTCCCACCCGCTGATCGAGACGAATCGCTCTAAGCGGCGGAATTTGTCGACAGAGATTTTCAAGCGTTTCGACGGTCGAACGGCGCGAAGCGTCATCGACCACGATGATCTCGAACGTTTGTTCGAGCGCATCGAGTTCGGCAAGCAAAACCGGCATTTGTTCGACCAACGCCCCGCCTGAGTTGCGTTGGGAAATAATGACCGAAATTTCGGGCATATGCAGGAATATCCCTTCCTATTCGACCGAGTATCGGCGCGAAGTATGCCAGAAATGCCTTCAGAGGTGTAGGTCAATTTTAGAGCGATCCGCGCAAAGCGATCTCCCAGTCGCCAAGTGCTAGCAACTATTATCAGCGCGCGTTGATGGCATGCGAGCTTAGTCGCAAGCGACCGCTGAAGCGGTTGTGAGCGATTCGGCGTCGATCGAGTAATTACGAAACCGAATCGTATAATGTTCGTTAAACCAGGTTTCGATATGCGGCAGATACTCGGCGTCAAAGCGAGGATCGGCGTACAGGGTCCGTCCCGCAAAATCAGCTTGAATATCGCCTTCTTCGCTAATCACCCGGCCCGCTT
>JBITAD010000163.1:0-3871 GCA_044439945.1 Blastopirellula sp. JB062 | reverse complement strand
GCCAGCGCACTTGGAAGTTTCAGCGCGTTATCCATCGCCTGCCTCGTGCAATACTGTTCTTGTCGTTGCGTCGTGATTAGCGCCTTTCGTTGATTATTCTACGATCGCCGGACAACATCGGGTAGAACGGGCTTGGCGAAGCCGATGGCAAGACTCGCCCCCCTGGGCACGCTGCCCCAGAATCGGTTGGGTTAGAAGTCAGGGCGTTGTAGCGCGCCCAGGACGAACCGCCCTAGGTTACGACCGACGAAGTTAAAGTCGACAATAGTTTCCCGGGATTAATCGCCTTCGGAAAAATGTCGACTCTTGCGCCGTTCGAGCGGTCGTGGTACCGTATCACCCAAACCGCACAATTGCGGCAACACGACGATGCGACAAGGATGATTTACGCTTTTCTGAACCAAAAAGGAGGCGTCGGCACGATGACTCTTTCTATCCATACGGCGGCCGCCCTTTCTCGATGCGGGCGGCGCGTTCTGTTGATTGACGCCGATTCGCAAGGGAGTTCGCTCGCCTGGTCGAAATTTCGGGAGACGCCTGATTTCAGCGTGGTTGGGATGGCGAAGGCGACGCTGCATAAAGAGATCGAGAGTATGGCGTCGGACTATGACGACGTGGTCATTGACGGCCCTCCCCGGCTCGCCGAATTGGCTCGGTCGATCATCTTGGCGGCGGATGTGGTGGTCGTCCCATTGCCGCCCTCGCCGATGGATGTTTGGGCGGCGGTGGAAACGGTTGATCTGAGCCGGGAAGCTCAAAATCTACAAACCGAAGTTGAAATGCGTGCCGGCCGTCAGCCAATACGGCGATCGGCCGGGACTTGACAGGCCCCCTGAAGCACTTTGGGCGGTTGCTAAGCGGGGGCCGGTGCGGGGCATGCTTTAGCTCCGTTTTTTGCCGACGTATTGGATCACGCAAGCCATGCCGGTGTGGTACTTGCCTTCAATCACTTCACGTTCGGTTTCGTGCAGCAAGATCGTATCGAGCTCGGCCAAGTGTTGCTCGATCTTGCCGCAAGTCATCAGCAGATCTAAATCGCTTGGCCCGCCTGTGCCGCGGCCGAGCTGATTTTCAGAGTACGCTTCGAGAATCATAATGCCGCCCGGCTTCAACGCTTGCGCCAACAGCGGGTAGAGCGTCGCTCGAATCGAACTGGGCAGATGCGCATAGATCGATACGACTCCGCCATAGGCGTTGGGTTCGGGCACAAAGTCTTTCAGATCCGCAACTTCCGTCGTGATCGTTACATTGCTGCTGGCAGCCAATTTTGCGGCTTTCGCCAGCCCTACCTCCGAACTGTCAACCGCGTGCACCTGCAGCCCCAAGCTCGCCAGAAAAACGGCGTTTCGCCCCTCGCCTTCCGCGATCGAAAGAACCGGGTCTATCAGCAAGTTCCCTTGTTGCGCGAGAAACGAATTCGGCTGCGTGCCATAGGCGAATTCGGTTTCGGAAAAACGCGCGTTCCAATCGGGCCGTGTCAAAGCGTATCTCCTTAGCTGATTATCGGGCGGTCGCGTCTTTTCGTATTAAACTTGACGACCTCCCCTCTCTCGTAATATCATAAGTTACATGAAACGAGATAGCAAGCTTTCCGGCGTTTTGCACATCTTGCTGCACATGGCGGAACTCGACGAGCCGGTTACTTCCGACGACTTGTCGAAGATTATGGACACGAATCCAGTTGTGGTGCGTCGGCTGATGGCGGGGCTTCGCGAGCAAAGCTACGTACGATCGGTCAAAGGACATGGCGGCGGTTGGACCTTGGCATGCTCCTTGAACGCAGTCACCCTGCTCGACATTTACAAGGCGGTCGGCAGCCCTGCGCTGCTGGCGATTGGCAATCGAACCGAAGCGCCAGGCTGCTTGGTCGAGCAATCCGTCAACGCCGCGCTCGGCAAGGCTTTTGACGAAGCCGAACAACAGCTGCTCCAGCGATTTGGCGAGGTCACGCTGGCGGCGCTCAGCGCCGATTGTCATCAACGCCTCCGAGCCAAAGGCATTTCACTTCAATCGAAACGGAACGCACATGGCGCCTAATCAAGACTTTCTTCAAGCGGCTTTTCACGATCCCCAGGCGGTCGCCCAATACGCCCAATCGCCTCGACTTGCGGTTCCAGGTTTTGCCGACATGCATCGAATGGCGACTCTACTGCTGGCCGAGCGCGTCGAGGCCCAAGGGCGAATTTTGGTTGTCGGCGCTGGCGGCGGGCTTGAGCTGAAAGCCTTTGCAGAGGCCGTGCCAAGTTGGCGTTTCGACGGCGTCGACCCATCGCCCGCCATGCTGCAACTTGCTCTGCAAACGTTGGGGCCGCTCGCCTCGCGAGCAACCCTGCACGAAGGCAAGGTCGACGTTGCGCCCCAAGGGCCTTTTGATGCGGCCGCTTGCATTTTGACAATGCACTTCGCTGATCTGGATGAGCGAAAGCAGATGCTGGCCGCCATTTGCCGGCGGCTCAAACCGGGCGCCCCGTTCATTGCGGTTCATTTGAGCTTTCCTCAAGCGGATGGTGCGCGAGACGCGTGGCTTTCGCGCTACGCCGCCTACGTGGTCAGCTCTGGGGTCGAGCCTGAAAAGGCGTCGCAGGCTCAAAAAGCCATCGACTCCTACCTGACGATCCTCGATCCCACGCAAGAGGAATCGCTATTACGCGAAGCAGGGTTTTCTGACGTCAATTTGTTCTACGCCGGATTCGCTTTTAAAGGTTGGGTAGCGTATGCGTAACGAAACGAAACTTGAAATCGACCGACGCGGCGTTCTGACGGGCGTCGCCGCCGCCGCCATAGGAACGATGTTTTCGCCAGATGCGTCCGCAGCGCAAGACGCCGCCGGCGCAACGCCTAAGTTTCAATACGATTCGATCATCGTCGGCGGAGGGCCCGCAGGATTAAGCGCCGCTTTGGTATTGGGGCGCTCTTGCCGCAAGGTGTTGGTCTGCGACGCCGGCGAGCCGCGCAATCAGACTTCGCCTGCCGTGCACAGTTTCTTCTCGCGAGACGGCATCCGCCCGGCAGAGTTGCTCAAGATCGGTCGCGAACAGTTAAAACCTTACGACGTCCGTTTACTGCACGGGCGCGTCGACAAAGCCCAACCGCTGAATTCAGGCTTCAGCGTGCAGATTGATTCCGGCCAAACCTTTACGGCTCGCAAGCTCATTCTGGCAACCGGAGTGAAAGACGACTTACCTTCGATAAGCGGTCTGGCCGAACTATGGGGAACCGGCGTCTATCACTGCCCTTACTGCCATGGATGGGAAGTGCGCAACCAGCCTTGGGCGTACATGACCGAAGTGAAGCTGGCCGTCGAATGGGGAATCGAACTGAAGGGCTGGACTGAAAACCTGACGTATTGTTCCGGCGACATGTCGAATTTGAAAGAGGAGGATCGCGAGAAATTGCGCCACCACGGCATTAGCGTTCGCCAGCAGACGATCCAGCAGATCAAACGTGCCGGCGACAGCGGCTGCGAAATCGAATTTTCCGCAGGCGAAACGCTAAACGTCGCAGCTTTCTTCGTCCGGGCGCCGGCGATTCCTCGCTCTTCCCTGGCCAAGCAGCTCGGCTGCAAACTGGTCTCGATGCCCAACGTTTATAGCGACACGGCCGAGACCGATCCGTTTGGCGCGACTTCCGTGCCTGGGGTCTACGTCGTCGGCGACGCCTCGGTGGGGGCGCCTCAAGTCGCCACCGCCGTAACAGACGGTTTGATGGCCGCCGTCATGGCCAACAAATCGCTGATCCAAGAAGACGCCTCGCCGCTAGAAACCGACGAAGCGTCTCGCTGAAACCTGATCATCGAAGCCTGAATCAGGCTCTAAGAATATTGGCGCCCCTTCAGCCCAGGGCGCGTTTTTCGTATCAATTCGCCGGCGGA
>JBITAD010000162.1:0-3899 GCA_044439945.1 Blastopirellula sp. JB062 | reverse complement strand
GCCATCCGCACCGCCATCATGGAGGGGCGACTGGTGGTCGAGGAACGGCTGCCGGCATTCCAGGCCATGCGCCATCGAGGCGACGTCGACTTTGCAATTTAAATCGCAAGGGAGGTAGGTCGTCAGATCGGCTAGCGAAGCGCACGTTACCGCGTCTCGTCCTTGGCAACGTCGCCAAGCCGTTAGTAAAAAATCAAAAGGATCGCTGTCGGAAAGCTGATCGACGAATTGATCCGCGTACAATTCGCCGCGGCGAGACTCGTTGAAGACGCTAATCCATTCGAGATAGCGTCTTTGGGGCGACATGGCGATCGCTTCGGCGAAGCGTCTCCCTTGTCTGAGCCATGATTTTTGTTTTCCGCTGGAAGGGAGTCGTTGCCAGAGCTTGGCGCCCAAGATTCGTTTTAACGGACCGAGGCGATCGATCCGATCGCCTAATCGAACGGCCCGGTAACGTCGGTAGCCGGCAAACAACTCGTCTCCTCCGTCTCCGCTGAGGGCGACGGTCACTTCGGCCCGCGTCTGTTGCGAGACGTACCAGGTAGGAATGGCCGAACTGTCGGCCATCGGTTCGTCATAATGCCAAATCAGCTTTGGCAAGATCTCTAACGCGCTAGGCGTGACTCGAAATTCGTGATGCTCGGTCCCCAAGCGTTCGGCGACCTGACGCGCGAAACTGGTTTCGTCATACGCTTTTTGCGGAAAACCGATCGAGAAGGTTTTGATTGGACGATCGCTCATTTTTTGCATCGAAGCGACGACCAGCGACGAGTCGACTCCGCCCGAAAGAAAAGCGCCTAGCGGAACGTCGGCTTGCATGCGTAAACGAACGGCGTCGTCGAAGAGCTCGCGCAGTTCGGCGTCTTGACTTTCGGAATCGCGACGATCTTCCTGCGAAAAGTCAGGGCGCCAATAACGTTCGAGATGCAGCCCTGATTCGCTATAGACGGCCAGTTCGCCGGGGGCCAGCTTTTTGATCCGTTTTAAAATGGTGTTCGGATGCGGCACGTATTGATAAGTCAGGTATTCGTCGATCGCGGCCGGATCGACTTCGCGCGGAACGCTGGGCAAGGCCAGCAGCGCTTTGAGCTCGCTGCCGAAGACAAGGCGCCCCTGGTGGTGATAGTAATAAAGAGGCTTTTGCCCGAGTCGATCTCGCGAGAGCACTAACCGGCGCTCGCGCGCATCCCAGATGGCGATAGCAAACATGCCGTTGAAATGGCGAAAGCAATCCGGACCTTCATCCTCATAGAGATGGACGATCGTTTCCGTATCGCTGTGCGTCCGAAACGTGTGGCCTGCGCCTTCAAGTCGGCTGCGGAGTGCGGCGAAGTTATAGATCTCGCCGTTGAAAACGGTCCAAATTGACTCGTCCTCATTGGCGAGCGGCTGTTGGCCGCCTGCCAAGTCAATAATCGAAAGTCGCCGATGCCCCAACGCGATCCCTGGTACGGTCGGATAGGGGGCCCGATTTTGCAACGCTTGACGGTAATAGCCGGCGTCATCCGGCCCGCGATGCGAAATGCTGTCGGTCATGCGACGCAGTTCGTCGGCCGAAACTGCCAATTGGGGATCGGTCCAAGCCGCTCCAGTAATGCCGCACACGCGCTCGTTCGCCTTGTCGTCGGTCTATAAAGAGGTGAGCCCTTATTTTAATCGGGCTTTCGGTAAGGGCCAGCCGAAGAAAAATTGAACAATAATCAACGTTCGAGACTAACGCAGACGATTTCTTCGTCGTTGCGGACGAAAACGTGCCGATTGGCGAACGCCGGATGGGCCCAAGTTACTCCGCCGCGTCGCGAAAGCTGCGCCGTGGTCGGGGCGATGATTTTGGCGCGGTCGATTTCGCGAAATCCTTTTTTCGATAATTCGGCGATGATCAATTCGCCCTGTTCATTGAATAGCCAAAAGTGCGGCCCGTTTTGGACAAAGTGAATATTGCTCCAACGGTTCGGAGGCGTCGCCGTCAGGTCAGTCCAAATTCGGTCGCCAGTTTGCGGGTCTAAACAGCGCAACTCGCCATGACTATCGCATCCGTAGATCGCGTTCGGCAAAAAAACAGGCGTGCTAATGATCGAATGCAGTGCGTCGGTGCGGCGTTCGCTTGGCCCGACGCGTTGCCATATTTTTTCGACTGCCGGCTCATTTTGAAGAAGGCGCAGCATCAGCGAACCGTCGTAGAACCCGGTCAAGAACAAACGATCTTGTTGAACGACCGGCGTGGAAATGCCGATCGGCATATTCTTGGGCGGCCAAGCGAAATGCCAATACGGCTCGCCATTTTTCGGATTCAGACCTGCGACTCCGTCTCCTGTCCAGCAGACGACGACGTCGCGCCCCGCTTGTTCGATTAAAATTGGCGCCGAGTAACCAGCCCGATCGTCGAGGGCTCGCCATTCTTCTTCGCCCGTTTTGGTATTCAAGGCGATGATGCAAGCTCCGTTTGAACCGCCGATTTGCAAGATAAGACGGTCGCGATAGACGAGCGGCGCCGCCGCGATTCCCCAATGCGGCATACGAATTTGAAAGTCGGCGTTCAAATCGCGACTCCACAAGATCGCCCCGCTTGTCGCGTCTAAGCAAAAAAGGTTGCCCATCGTGCCTAGCGCGAATGCGCTGCCGCCGTCAATCGTGACGCTTGCCCGGGGGCCTGCTTGATAGCCGACGCCTACATAGGGGCAAGCGTATTCATGCGACCAAAGTCTTCGGCCGGATCGTTCGTCAAAGCAATGAATCCGCTCGATCTGTTTCGGTTCGACTAGTCGATCCGTGACGTAGACCTTACCGGCGGCGACGGTCGGTCCGCTATAGCCGGATCCGATCGGAGCACGCCATTTTACCTCGACGCCGGTCGGCGGGAATTTACGTAAGATTCGATCTTCGCGCCAAACGCCGTCTCGATTTTCGCCGCGCCACTGCGGCCAGTCGTCGGCTTGGGAAACCGTCGCAATCACCGCCAAGTACGCACACAGACAGAGCTTGATCCTACGCATCGATCGAGAGTCCCTTCGCGGCGCGGCGTGCGCCAATTTTAGCGATTGAATAAAAATGCGGGGCTATTAATCAGCGCCCATGCCAGATCTTGTACCCCGGTCAATCGCCGATTCTTTTCAAGTTCGGCAAGTTTGGCAACCTTGGTTTGCATTTCTTTCAGACCGCGATCGAGCGATCGGTAGTACTCGGTCAACTGTTTCGTTTGCTCTTCACTACGTTCAGTGGCGCCGATTGCCAAGATCTCTTGAATCTCGGTCGGCAAATTACTTTTTAATTGCAGGGGACGCGGACTAGTTGTCGCTGAAATCCGTAATTTGCCCAGCAGATGGTCTCCATTGCCGTATTGAAAGTTCAGTCGCAGCGTCAAGCTGGTCCCGCCTGCAAAGCCGGCGTCGTCGACAGTTTCAAAAATAGCGACATGCGGTTGATTGAACTGCGGGCTCACGGCCCATCCGCTTGCCAAATTGCCGTCGATCGCCCCACGAACGTCCCATCCTTTTTGCGAAAAATCGGCTTCGCCGCCGGTCAAAGGAAGTTCGACTTCTTCCGCCGGTGCGCCGATTGCGGCGGCCGCCAGCTTTATCTCGTTAAGAACGAAGTTGCCATTCATCGCGCGGCCAGGACCGCCCGCCGGCAAGTTAGAGTCGGGCAGGGCTTCGATCCGAATACCGGTAATGCCAGTCAATTGGGTTGGAAATGTGAGTTCGTATTCGTCTTTGCCAATGGGGCCGGAGACGAGAACCGAGCCGTCTTCAAATGGTTTGAATTCGGCGCCGATCGTCGATTTCATTTCGCTGGCAGTGAGCGGAGTCCAGTCAGGCGAGCGGACCGCCGAGGCTTCCCAGGCGGGCATTTTCGCCATCAAATCAGCGTCGTATTTCGCCAGCTCTTCTTGTGCCTGTTGA
>JBITAD010000161.1:0-3901 GCA_044439945.1 Blastopirellula sp. JB062 | reverse complement strand
CGCTCCGACGCGGGGTTGATGTAGGTGATGACCCCTTCGCGATCAGCCAGCATCAGGTTGATCGGGGCGTTTTCGATGATCGCCGTTTTCTCCGCCGCCGCTTGTTCAAGCTTCAATTTTTCAGTCACGACGCTCCAAGTCACCATGGCGCCGCTATAGTTGCCTTCAACGTCAAACGTGGGGCTGACCAACAGATCCAACTTTTCGCCGGCGACGTCAATGATCGAATTGCGCGGCAAGTTGTTCGCATCTTTCAGAATGTTTCGCTGATACGACGGTTCGCGATGGAAGATGTCGATTTTTTGCCCGACCATCTCGTCGACCTTGCACGGCAAATGCTTTTCGAGCGTTTTCAACGTGCGTACGCTGGCCGGATTGAGATAGGTGATTTCGTTATCGCGATTTGCTAACATGATGTTGATCGGCGCGTTTTCGACCATCGACGTCATCTCGGCGGCCGACTGTTGCAAACGGCGTTTTTCGGTAATGACTTCCCAAGTCACCATCGGACCTAGATATTCGCCGGCCGAATCGAAAGTGGGGCTGACCAATAAATCCGCGTATTGATCGCCTACTTGAATGATCGCTCGATGCGGTAAGTTTTTCGGCTCGTTTAGCAACTTGCGTTGCATCGACGGATCTTTATGAAAAATATCGATCGACTGACCGACGATCTCTTCCGGATCGATGGGCAAAAACTGACGCAGTTTTTTCAACGTATTTATGCTGGCCGCATTGGCGTAGGTAATGACCAGATCGCGATCTGCGACCAAGATATTGATCGGCGAGTTATCGCTCATCGCTTTCGCCAAGGCCAGTTCGCGTTGCAATTGCGAAGCCGTCGTTTTTTTGCTGTTGCCCGTAGCGCTTCGTGAATTCGTGACCGCCATTGCTATGTGCTCTCTCGAAACAAATTGTAAGATTCGTTAAGTTCAAAATATTGCTCGACGCGGCGATCGATGACGGCTGCCGAACCGATAGTTTTTCACGCTTACAAGCGGGGGCAATCGCTGTGCGTTCGCGTTAAAGCGACTCGACCATGACGCTTTCGTTGCTGGTCAAAATCTTGTCCATATCCAGCAAGATCAGCAGTCGCTTGTCGAGTTTGACCAAACCGGTCAAATAATCTCGCCCTAAACCGGCCACTGTCGGCGGCGGAGGAGAAATTTGATTTTCGCCGATTCGTAACACCTCGCTGACCGCATCGACGATGATGCCGATCGTCTTACCGGCGACGTTCATCACCATGATGCGCGTTTCGTCGCTGCACTTTTCTTCCGGCAGTCCAAAGCGACGCCGCAAATCGACGATCGGAATCACCGTATTGCGAAGATTGATCAGGCCCTTAATAAAGTCAGGCGTTTGCGGCACGCGCGTTATCTCACCCATCAGGATGATCTCTTGAACGCGAGTGATCTCGATGCCGTATTCCTCTTGCGCAAGCCGAAAGCTGACCAACTGCATTGAGTTGGCGCTCTCGCCGTGCGATCCGCTCGTGGGCCGTTCCGAGCCGATTTCTTGAATCGTGGCGGACAAGATTCGTTTCCTTGCGTTGAGTGGAAAACTACCCCGAAGCGATGATCGGCCTTTCTCGTTTCGATCGCGGCCCATTTCGCTCCGCTTGATTGCCCCAAGGACAACTCGTTCGTAGGAGGATTCGGCAAAACGCCCCGATGCAAATTAGCCAACGCGAACAATTTCCCCACCTTTCCAGGGAACCCCCACGACCCCAAATGACGCAATCCGTACAATCGGGCGCACAACTACCAATTCCAACGATCATGCGATTCATGGCAATTATTCAATCGCCGTAACCGAGTCACTTTTTTCTCACAGTTCCTTTGGGCGAAGCTTGACCGCGCATGCCTGCGACCTATGGTTCGTTAGCCCAAGTAGGCGGGCGGAAACGCGGCCTTAACGTCAAGCGGCGTTCCCTTCAAAATTTCACGGGATTGAGACTCAGGAGTCACCGGTTCTATGTCTACTCGAGTACTTGTCGCTGACGACTCAAGCACCATGCGCAAAATCATTCTTCGCTCGCTCCAAGCGGTCGGCGTGCCCGAAGCCGCTGAGGCGGCCGACGGCGATGAAGCGCTCAAAGTTTTCAAGCCGGGAGATTTCGATCTTGTGTTGACCGACTGGAATATGCCCGGCAAAAACGGCTTAGAGGTCGTTCAAGAAATTCGCAAGATCGACAAAGACGTGAAGATTATGATGGTCACGACCGAAGCTGAAAAATCGCGAGTTTTAGAAGCGATTCAAGCAGGCGTCTCCGACTATCTGGTCAAGCCGTTCACGGCCGACACGCTTCGCGAAAAGCTAGAAAAGCACGGCTGCTAATTTGCGGCAAGCATTTCGCACGCTCCAGCCCGAGCCGATCTTAAACCGACGCTCGGGCTTTCGTTATTTCTTGCCAGCGGTGACCTTCAGCGTTTGTTCGTCTTTCTCATA
Source organism: Blastopirellula sp. JB062 (assembly GCA_044439945.1). GTDB lineage: Bacteria > Planctomycetota > Planctomycetia > Pirellulales > Pirellulaceae > Blastopirellula. The sequence goes on along the minus strand of JBITAD010000161.1, from coordinate 1,450 downwards.
CCGCAGCGTAGTTTCGGCAAACACGGCTTCCAGCAAACGTGGCACGTCGACCTTATCGACCGAAAACGAGATTCGCTGATGCAGCGCCGACTGTGCTTCGTCCGCTACTTCAAGTTCCAGCGAAAGCGATTTCGCCAAACTGTTTAGAACGGCCCCTAACGGCTGCTGCTCTACGGTTAGGGTATAACGTTTTTCGCCCGGCGTCACGTTCGTGCGCCGAATCGTTTCGCCTCGCAGCATCTCACCAGCAAGCGTTATCTCTTCCGCTTTGCCGGTCAAAATCAGTGCGCCCGGTTGCGTGCTGACCGTTAGCTTCGGAAACTCGGTCGTTATCTTCGTCGCCGCTTCCTTCGCATTGCCACGAAACGAAATACGTCGCGTCAATCGGGGATCTTCCGGCAACGGGATCAATTGTAATTGAGGTTCGCCTGACGCATCTTCGCTAAAGCGATAGGTGGCGCCAAATCCGGCGAGCAATAACGTCAAAGATTCGCTAACCGCCATTTCCGGCAATTCGCCCGCTCGCCATAGATCGTGCGGAACTGCCGCTTCTAGATTGCCGAAACTCAACCGGTTTCGCTCCGCGAGTTTCGTTAACAACCGGCGCGGCTCGGTCAGTTCCGGCCAAGAGACCGCCTCTTTTTCAAATAACGCATGCACGACCCCGTCGCGGCTTTGGCGTGCAAAATCGGTTTGCACGGCGGCGACGGTCGCCAGCTTTTCGGCGGTGTCAGGCGGGCCTATATAAACCGCCGAGCCGACCTGGCAACTGCCGGCTGAAGCTTTTTGGGCAAGCATTTGAATGACCAAGTCGAGAGGCGTCTCTTTCGCACTGATCGAGATCAATTGGTCTGGATTGATGCGACGATCAAGAAAAAACGCGATCTCCTGAGATTTCGCCAAACGATCGAGCGCATCAGAAAGGGGAACCTCTTCCCAATGCAGGTCGACCCGCGTCTCAAGCCGTTTTTCAAACGCGACTCCCGTATTCCAGTCGGCGGGGGCAATGCCGGCGCTCAGCGTCCAACTCAGAATGCCCAGGAGATAAACAGATCGGTTCGCCATATAGCTTTTGCTCCACTGCGTAAGAGCGTCATCTTCGCGAGAATGATTTGCCGTTTCGCTTCACTCTAATTACACTCGAATCTTGTAAGGCGAGCGCGTCAAGTCTCCCGTCGCCGCTATCCTGCAGATGGTATCCCCTCGTGACTGAACAATCGGAACGTGCTCCCGTTTTATTGAAGATCTACCGCCAATATTTGCAGCGGGAGGATACCGCCGCATTTATTCGCGACGTCGCTCATCAATATCAGATCGGAACGCTCGAACGTCTCGCTGAAAACACGTATCCCGAAGTTCGCCGCGCCGCGATTTTAGCGATCTGTTTTCTTGGCGATTTCGGTTCGAATGCCTCGGTCGGTCGCGCTCTAAACGATATCGACCGCGGCGT
>JBITAD010000160.1:0-3903 GCA_044439945.1 Blastopirellula sp. JB062 | reverse complement strand
CGATCTCTCCAAAATCGAAGCCGGCGGACTCGAACTCGAAAACGCCGAGTTCGTGCTCGCCGAATTGATCGAGTCGGTGCCTGAAATGTTCGCGCCTCAATGTCGGATGACCGGCTTGGAACTTAGCAGCAGCATCGCTGCCGACGTTCCGCAAGCGGCGATCGGCGACTGCGAGCGAATTCGGCAAGTGCTGGTGAACTTGTTCGCCAACGCGGTCAAATTTACGGAGACCGGCGGCGTTTATTTGCGCGTCGAGCGCGAACGCTCAGTCGCGCTTTCCCATGACGCCGACGTTCGTCTCCGCTTTTCGGTCGAAGATACCGGCATCGGCGTTCCTCGCGCCAAGATGCAACGCTTATTTAAAGCTTTTTCGCAAGTCGACGCGTCGACCACCCGGCGATACGGCGGCACCGGTTTGGGTTTGGCGATCTGCAAACAATTGGTCGAACTCATGGGGGGCGAGATCGGCGTCGAAAGCGAAATCGGCAAAGGCTCGACCTTCTGGTTCACCTTGCCGTTGCAAGCGGTCGAACGCTCGATCTGCAACCGCATTCCCAACGTTCAAGGTCTGCGCGTCATCGCGGTCGACGACAATCACCTGAACTTGCAGGTGATTAAAGAGCAACTGCAGTCATGGGGAGTCGAAGTTTCGACCGCCGGCAACGGACGCCGCGCGTTGGCGCTGCTCGAAGAGGCGGCTCAACGGAACGTTCCCTATCAGTTGGCGATCTTAGACCATCTCATGCCTGAGTTAGACGGGCTGCGGTTGGCCAACATGATCCATGACAATCCTCGATTGCAAGAGACGCGACTCTTAATGCTCACCTCGTACGAGCATTCGATTTCGCAAGCCGAACTGAAAGCGCTTGACATGATCTGCCTGCCCAAGCCGGTCCGGCAATCTCGTCTGCTTGACGCTTTGGTCGCATTAACCGGTCAGCGTTCGGCGCAGGCGGGCGACGCCCAGCCCGACGAGCGGCGACCGATCGTCGAACAAACCCCGCGACACGAAAAAATCTTAGTCGTCGACGATAACGAGATCAATCGAATCGTCGCCAAAGAAATCCTCCAGTCGGCCGGGTTCCAAGTTTCACTCGCCGAAAACGGCCGCCAGGCGGTCGAAAAAGTTCAAAGCGAGTCCTTCGAGTTAGTCTTGATGGACTGCGAAATGCCTGAGATGGACGGGTTCGCCGCGACGCGCACTATTCGGTCCCTCGCCGGACAAGGCAAGCCCGAGATGAGTTGCTTGCCAATCGTCGCGCTGACGGCGCAAGCCGTCCGCGGAGACAAAGAGCGCTGCCTCAACGCCGGCATGGACGGCTACGTTATGAAACCGGTCAACCGCGACGAGTTAATCGCCACAATCGTCGAATGCCTGGCGCTCAACGCACCGATCGAAATTGCCGCGGCTGACCCAACGGCTGCCGAACCGACGATTGCCGAACAGGACCAGGCGCCCCGCTCGATCGACCTCGCCGACCTGCTGACGCGCTGCGGCGACAACCGCGACTTGGCCCGCAAAATATTGTGCAAGTTTCGCGAACGTTCGGCGCAAGACTCGGTCGAGTTGGAAAAAGAAGTCGCCGCCGGGCGAATCGAACAAGTCGCCAGCTTGGCGCATTCGCTAAAAGGGATGGCCGCCAACGTTTCGGCTCAACAAGTCGCCGCTGCGGCCGCGCAACTCGAACACGCCGCCAAAGCAAGCCGCGGCGACGCCTTAAACGCGCTATATTCCAGCGTCGTCGCCCGACTCGAATCGTGCCAGACGGCGATCGACCAATTGCTTTCCGACGCCGAGAATTGGGAACACGCCGAAAGATGAACGATATCGAACCCGCCGCCGACATTCTGATCGTCGACGATGACGAGATCTCGCTCGACCTGTTGCGATATACGCTTCAAGCGCATGGATTCCGCGTTTGGTCGGCACAAGACGGGGCCGAAGCGCTACGCGTGCTCGAAGCGCAAAATATCAATCTGGTCGTCACCGACTGGGAAATGCCGAGACTCAACGGGCTCGAATTTTGTCGCGAAGTTCGTCGTCGGCATTCCGACCAATACGTCTACGTCATCTTGCTCACCAGCCATGGCGATCGCGACGAAGTGGTCGAGGGTATGGCCGCCGGCGCCGACGATTTTATCGTCAAGCCGTTTAATCCGCCCGAGTTGCTTGAACGAATTCGCGCCGCGCGACGCGTGCTCGCCCTAGAGACGCGCGACTTGGTCATCTTCGCGCTCGCTCGCCTGGCCGAATCTCGCGATACCGAAACGGGCCAACATTTAGAACGCGTGCGACTGTATTCGCGCCGCCTGGCAGAAGAGTTGGCCGCCTCGTCCGCCTTTTCGGAAGAAATCGACTCCGAGTTTATCCGCTTGGTCTATCAGACCAGCCCGCTGCACGATATTGGTAAAGTCGGCATCCCCGACGACGTGCTGCTAAAGCCTGGCAAACTGACCGAAGCCGAATTTGAGATCATGAAACGGCATACGATCATCGGCGCCGAAACGCTCGACGCGGCGCTGCGTCAGTTTCCGCATGCCCGGTTTTTGCAAGTCGCGCGTGACATCGCAATTGGGCATCACGAAAAATGGAACGGGCTCGGATATCCCTACGGGCTCGTCGGCCGACAAATTCCGTTAGCCGCGCGTATCGTCGCGGTCGCCGACGTTTACGACGCATTAACCACCCGGCGGGTCTATAAAGAAGCGACGCCCCATGACGAAGTCGATGCGCTGATTCTGGCCGAAGCGGGCGAACATTTCGACCCGCTGATCATCTCGGCGTTTCGCCGCTGCTCAAACGAATTTAAGCAAATCTCGCAGCGCTACGCCAGCTTGCAAACGCCAGCCGACTGCCTAGCCTGATCGATTTAGCGTTTCCTTAGCGACGCTCTAATTCAACGGCTCGGAAAACCGATGCGTCGGCACCGGTCGCCCCGGCCGAAAGTATTGCGTTTGCTGCCGCTCGATACGCAATTGCAACCGCTTGGCGGCCGCGTCGATCGCTTCATCAACCTGTTTCCGCAAGTCTTCCGGCGCCATGCCGACCCGGGCGTTCACCACCACGTCGGCTTCTTTCGTCTGACAGTTCGACGGCAACGACAAGGTCGGCGCCGTTTCGCGACTGACCAGGTTGGCGACCCCGTAAAAACCTTCCCACAGGCCGATCGTCTTCAGGTGGGCGGTCTCGGCGTCAGACTGGCAGAGCGTCCTCTGCAGCGTTTCCATAATCGACATCAGAAATTCGTCGAGATCAAACGGCTGATCGGCGGTCGCTTTCAAACTGCTATTGAGCCATCCCAGTTCCGCTTCGCCTTCGGCGTAAACGTCGTAGTCGATCTCCAAAATCTTTCGGCCGAAATCGCCCCGTTGATCGACCAGTTCGACCAGCGCGTCAAAGCCGGCGCCCGTTTTGGCCGAAGTTCGCAAGATCGGCATGCCCGGAAACTGCTCGGCGATCAAGTTGGCGAGCCGCTCGACCTGCTCAGGCTGCAATTCGTCGATGCGATTAATGATAACGAAATCGGCTTCTTCTAATTGCTTTTTGAAAATGTAAGCCGCTTTGGGCGAAAAGCCGCCGTCATCTTGGCCGCTTAAAATGCGAAGTCCGTGCGACGGTTTTAAAATGACTCCGTACGGCGCCACGTCGAAATGCGTATCGAACATCCGCACCAACGGTTGCACGACGGTCGCGACCAAGTCGGTGCAACTGCCGACCGGTTCGGCAATGACCACGTCGGGGCGGTCTTCCTGCGCCAACTTTTCGACTGTGCCGGTCAATTCATTAAAGTTACAGCAGAAACAAGCTCCCGCGACTTCTCCCACCCGAAAGCCTTGCGAACGCAACATTTGCGTATCGACCAAATCGGTCGCCTGATCGTTGGTCACAATTCCGACGTTCAG
>JBITAD010000159.1:0-3906 GCA_044439945.1 Blastopirellula sp. JB062 | reverse complement strand
CGAGTCTCGAAAATTATTCAACCCGCCGCAGCTTCCTTTGATGCTGCGGTTGCTGAGAATGACGCCGATCGCCATGCCTGCCAAAGCGACGGCAAAAACGCCGACGGCGATCAAAAAAGTGGTCAGCATCAGTTACTCTCTCGGTTGCGGCCACATCGGCGTGCGGCGTATGACTGGGCCAGCTTGACTACGGACGAGAAACAAGGCCGCCAGCTCTCGCTCTACCGCCCAATTGTATCCCTGCTCCGGCCCCAAAACCATGAGCGTCGTGGCGAAAGCGTCGGCTGATTCGCAGTCAGCATGCAAAACGCTGACCGAGGCCAACGCATGTTCTAGCGGACGCCCCGTTTTCGGGTCGATCGCGTGCGAATAAGTTTTGCCGTCCACTTCAAAAAAATTGCGGTAATCGCCCGAGGTAGCGAGCGACCGATCCGACAGTTCGACAATCTCTTGAATCGCGCGGGCGCCGGGGATCGGTTTTTCGATCGCAATTCGCCAAGGCGAACCGTTCGGTTTGCGGCCGGCAGCCCTCACTTCGCCGCCGATCTCGACCATGTAGGCGACAGCGCCAGACGCGGCGACTAGCTTCGCGATTTGATCGACCCCGTACCCTTTGGCGATCGCCGACAGGTCGACGTATAACGCATCGTCCGTTTTTTTCAGAGCAGGAGGATCGAGCCGAACCGCCAGCTTCGCATCGCCGACGTTCGCCAGCGCGGCGGCGATCGCTTCGTCGCTCGGAATCTTTTCAGGATGATGATCGGGGCCGAAATTCCAAAGATTGACCAACGGCCCAATCGTCACGTCGAACGCGCCCTCGCTTTGTGCGTTGATTTCTTTGGCTCGGGCGACGATTTCGGCCAAGGATCGCGAAACGGAAAACCAGTCTCCCGCTTCGCTTTGATTAAAAAGAGAAAGCTCCGAATCGGAAATATACGTCGACATTTGGCGGTTGATCTCCGCCAAATGATCGTCGATTTTTCGCTGTAGCGTATCCGCGTCGAAATCGCCTTCGGGCGCGACCAGTTTCACGGAGTAGGTCGTCCCCATCGTCCGCCCCGTCAATTGAAGAGGCGCAGGCGGAGCAGGAACGCATCCGGCGATCAGCAGCAGCGACCAAGCCGCCGCCATCACCAAGTCATGTCGATTAGCCGCCAAAGTCATCGTAGGCGATATTCTCCGGCGGAACGCCGAGGTCATCCAGCATCTTGAAGACGGCCTGATTCATCATCGGCGGACCGCAGATGTAGTACTCGATATCTTCCGGCGCCGGATGTTCTTTCAAGTAGTTCTCTAGCAGAACCTGGTGAATGAAGCCCTTATAGCCGGTCCAGTTGTCTTCAGGCATCGCATCGGAAAGGGCGATGTTGAATTTGAAATTCGGGAAGTCCTTTTCAATGTCGCGAAATTCGTCGACATAAAAAAGTTCGCGAACGCTACGGCCGCCATACCAGAACGAAACCTTGCGATTCGTTTTGCGTTCTTTAAACAACTCAAAGATATGACTGCGAAGCGGGGCCATGCCGGCGCCGCCGCCGATGTAGACCATTTCGTTGTCGGTATCTTTGATAAAGAACTCGCCGTACGGACCGGAAATGGTCACTTTGTCGCCCGGCTTACGGCTGAAGATATAGCTTGAAGCCTTGCCCGGGGGCGTCCCTTCCGGGGCGCGCGGCGGGGGCGAAGCGATGCGGACGTTTAGCATGATCACGCCCTTTTCGCCGGGATAATTCGCCATCGAGTAGGCGCGCACGACAGGCTCATCGACCTTCGAGACGTATCGCCAAATGTTGAACTTATCCCAATCCTCGTGATATTCCTCTTCGACGACGAAGTCTTTATACGCGACTTCATGCTCGGGAATGTCGATCTGAATATAGCCGCCCGGCTTGAAGTCGACCTCTTCGCCTTCGGGCAGTTTCAGCTTGAACTCTTTAATGAAGGTTGCGACGTTGCCGTTCGAGATGACCTCGCAATCCCATTTTTTCGTTTCAAAAGCCTCAGGCGGAACTTCGATGTTCATGTCTTGCTTGACGGCGACCTGGCACGACAAACGATAGCCTTGGCGAGCTTCTTTGTTGTTGATGTGCGATTTTTCGGTCGGCAAAATATCGCCGCCGCCCGAGTGAATTTTCACTTTGCACTGGGCGCAGGTGCCGCCGCCGCCGCAAGCGGAAGAGACGAAAATTCCTTGGTCAGCCAGCGCGTTGAGCAACTTGCCGCCGGCCGGAACATGAACTTCTTTTTGTTCGTTGATCATCAGTTTCACGTCGCCCGAGGCGACGAGAACCGCCTTCGCGGCGATAATGATCGCGACCAAAAGTAGCACGACGATCGTGAACATCGCGACGCCGACGAGGATCGTAGACATAATGGCTCGTCCTTCTCGCTTCCAAATCTTGCGTTGAATCCAGGAATTACATCATGCCGCCGAACGACATGAACGCCAGAGCCATTAGCCCGGTCGTAATAAACGTGATGCCCAAGCCTTTCAGGCCGGCAGGCACGTCGCTATATCTCAATTTTTCGCGAACGCCGGCCAACGCGACGATCGCCAACGCCCAACCGAATCCGGCGGACAAACCGTAAACGCAGCTCTGCGTGAAGTCGTAATCGCGTTCGACCATGAACAACGAACCGCCCAAAATGGCGCAGTTTACCGTAATCAACGGCAAAAAGATGCCTAAGGCGTTGTAAAGCGGCGGGAAATAACGATCGAGCGTCATTTCCAAAATTTGCACCAACGCGGCGATCACGCCGATGTAAATAATCAGCCCTAAAAAGGTCAGATCAGTATCGGCCAAGTCGGAGCTAAGCCAAGCGAGTTCCCCCTTCTTCAGCAAGTGCTGATAGATCAGGTTATTCACCGGAATCGTAATCGCCATCACGGCGATCACGGCGACGCCCAAGCCCAAGGCCGTCTTCACATTTTTAGAAACGGCGAGAAACGTGCACATGCCCAAGAAGAAGGCAAGCGCCAGGTTTTCGCTAAAAATCGCCTTGAGTGCGATATTGACGTACTCAGCCATGTTTAGCCCTCCGTCTCAATCTGGTCGGGACGGAACGTCCGCAAAACCCAAATGAATATGCCGATAATGAAAAACGCGCTAGGAGGCAACAGCATCAAACCGTTAGCCATGTACCAGCCGCCGCCTGTGGCCGCATCGTAAACCGGCAAGATCGAAATGCCGAAAAGCGTTCCGAAGCCGAACAACTCGCGGAAGAAAGCGACGACCAGCAAGATCATGCTATAGCCCAGCCCGTTGCCGACCCCGTCTAAAAAGCTCATGCCGGGCTCATGCTTCATCGCAAACGCTTCCGCGCGTCCCATCACGATGCAGTTGGTAATAATCAAACCGACGAACACCGACAACTCTTTACTAATATTGTAGGCGTACGCTTTCAGCATTTGATCGACGATAATCACCAGCGAGGCGATGATCGTCATCTGCACGATAATACGAATGCTGCTGGGAATGAATTTGCGGACCAAGCTGACGCTCAAGTTCGCAAATCCGGTCACGACCGTCACGGCCAAGGCCATGGTCAAAGCCTTATCCAGCTTCGTGGTCACCGCCAACGCCGAACAAATGCCAAGCACTTGCAAAGCGATCGGGTTGTTGGTGAAGACCGGCGCCAGCAGGACGTCTTTCGCCTTTTCTTTAGCCATTGAAATCTCCCTTGCGCACTTTCGCCAAAAATGGACCGAAGCCGCTTGGCCCTAACCAGTAGCGAACCATCGTGTCGACCCCTTTGGTCGTGATCGTCGCCCCCGACAGGCCGTCGATGTTCGTATCAATGCCCCCGGTCTGCCCCGCTTTGGTCACGCGGACGACCACTTTGCCGTCCTCTTCGACCGCTTGGGTGCCGGGCCACTGCGCCTTCCATTGCGGATTGTCGACTTCG
>JBITAD010000158.1:0-3909 GCA_044439945.1 Blastopirellula sp. JB062 | reverse complement strand
TTTCGCGCTTGATCCAGCAAACGGCTGGCGTCGCGGCAATATTCGCAGGTGTAGTCCATGACGTCGATCACCACAAAGTCCGCTTCGGGGTCGCCCAAGATCGGCCACGCGTGAACGTCGACTTCAACCCGTTTGCCGGCGAACAAAACCGGGCGCGACGGTTCAATGTTCGCCTGGTCAGGCGAGACCAAGCGAACCTCGACGTGGGCGCTTTCGGTTTGCGGCATGACGGCGTTTTGCGGGCCTCCTTCCTCCGGCAATGCGACCTGGCCGAAGATCAGCAAGACCAGGCCCAGAAAGCTGAACACGCCCGCCGCGGTCGCTTGCCGCATCGGCGGAGGAAATGCGACCCAAGCTAAGATGGCGGCCAGAAACGAGCAGCCGTGCGCCGCCATGCAATACGGGCAAAATTTGCCCAATACGCCAGCTTGAATTCCAACAAACCAAACGGCTGCGACCGCCGCCGTCGTCATTAAAATAACGACCAACTGCCCCCCTTGCCGCTTTGATTCGTCAGGGACCGGAAAGAAGGTGATCGTCAAAATGCCCGCCGCCGAAGCGTACAGCGCAAAACCGATCGCGCTGACCGGCAAGCGAAACCATTTAGACCATTCTCCGGTCAAAACGTCGTGGCATGGCGAATTAAAGCCGCAGCCCGCCACTGGAGATGCGGTCAAGCCGGCGTAGGTCAAATAACCGCATAGCGCAAGGCCGATCAACAACACGGCCAACAACACGGATCGAAGCATATCAAGCGTCAGGGGCGAAGGTCGAAGGTGAAAAATCTGCAACTATTGTAGTTCACCCCGGGGCCCTTTTCCTCTGCGTTGACAGCCCAGCGAGCCGGTTTTAGGTTGATTCACGCAGAAGTTACGCCATTTGGGGAGGGTTATTTCGTGTCGAAAAGCTTGCCTGTCGCTATCGTTACTGGCAGTTCGCGAGGAATCGGTCGCGGTATCGCAACGGCATTGGCCGCTGACGGATATGCGGTGACGATCAATTACAACAGCAACAAAGACGCCGCCGATCAGGTCGTCGAGCAAATACGAACCGCTGGCGGGCAAGCGATCGCCGTCGGGGCCAGCGTCGCCGACCGGCAGGGACGCGACGCTTTGCTGAAAGAAACGCTTGACGCGTTCGGCCGGCTCGATTTGCTGGTGAACAACGCCGGCATCACCTCGCCCGGGCGGAAAGATCTGCTCGAAGCGACCGAAGAAAACTGGGATCTGGTATTCGAGACCAATTTGAAGGGCCCCTTTTTTCTCAGCCAAATCGCCGCGCTGGCCATGATCGATCAGATTGCCGAACAAAAAATTGCCGGCGGCAAAATCATCAACATCTCGTCGCTGTCGTCTTACGCCGTTTCGTCGAATCGGGCCGACTATTGCATGGCCAAAGCAGGCCTGCAAATGATGACTTGGCTGCTGGCCGAGCGTTTGGCCGCAGACGGAATTCAGGTTTTCGAGATCTGCCCCGGCGTGATCGCCAGCGATATGACCGCGCCCGTCAAAGAAAAGTATGATCGATTGATCGCCGACGGGATGACGCCGATTCGTCGCTGGGGAGAACCGCAAGACGTCGCCAAGGCGATTATCGCGATTGCCCGCGACCATTTCCCTTTCAGTACCGGCGAACGCATCAACGTCGACGGCGGTTTTCATTTGCGGAAGTTGTAGCGGCCTGTTAATGTCTTCAAGCGGTTGATCCTTCTTTGTCGAAAGTCGATGCGATGCGTCTAGGTTTGCTCGGGTGCGACGGCGACGTGATTCGTCTGGCGGCGTTTGCACAGCAGTGCGGGCATCAGGTCGTCGCCGCCGTCGACGCTCAAGCCGAAGCCGAGGCGTTGTCGCAAACGTTCCCGCATATTCGTTTCTATGCCGGCTGGGAAGAATATTTGGGCGGCGTCGTCGACGTCGCCATTGTTGCGTCGGCGCTCTCGTCCGACCGCGAAGCGGCCATGCGTGCATACGTGCAAGAGGGCTTGCCGTTGTTGGTCATGCATCCGGCCTGCGAAATGATTTTCGCCTTAGAGCTAGAGATGATCCGCCGCGATACGCATTGCGTCCTTGTTAGCTGCGCTGCGAATCTCGGCGGAGAGCCAGCTACGGCGATTCGTCAGGCGCTCAAGCGGCCCGAACAATGGGGCGAGATCGATCAGTTTGTCGTCGCTCGACAAACTCGCGACGCATCTCGCGAGCAAGCGATTCGGATGTTGGCCCAAGATCTCGCTTGGATCGTCTCGACCATGGGCGAACTCGTTTCGGTCTCGGCGACAGGCCCCGAGTTTACGTCCGACAATTTTTCTCGCTTGTCGGTTCAAATGGCGACTCGCGGCGGTCACGCGATCCGCTGGGATTTGCTACGCGGCGATCCGGCCCTGCAAGTCGAACTGCTGGCCCAGCGCGATCGGGCCCGGTGGTCGCTTTCGCCCAAACTGGAAGACGCCGACTTCGACCGCGCGCTGCGCCAGGTGCGGCAAGCCATCGACGACGCCCCGATTCAATTCAGTTGGAACGACGCCTCTCACGCGTTAGAAGCTGGCGACGCCGTACTGACCAGTTTGCGGCGGAAACGGACGATTGCAATGCGCGACGCCGAGATCTCGGAAGAATCGACGTTCAAAGCGATGATGGCGACCGGCGGCTGCTTGCTGCTGCTAGCCGCCATGGGGGTCGCGCTGGCGATGGTCGTTTGGGGAGTCTTTATCCCAGACCGTGCCGATAGCTGGCTAGGCCGCAATTGGCCGTTAGGGTTGCTAGCGACCCTGGTGCTGTTTCTCTCGCTGCAACTGCTGCGGCTCGTCTTCCGGCAGCCTCCGAAATCTAACTCGCCATTGGAAAAATAGAGCGAGTTTGCCGATTTCGACGAAGTTGCCGCCCCCCGCACGACGATAAGACGGCTAGGTCGTCTTGCGCCTGATGGAAAGGAATCATGAAAGTAAACTGGCGCCATCTCGGCATCCTGTTGATAGCGACGCAAGCGGTCGGCTGTTTCGGCGTCCGCTATCGCGATTCGATGGCTTTGCCCGGTTGCGGCGTCGATTGTCAGACGGCGGGGTCCGCCTCGGCGCAACATGCGGTTGAACAATCGCATCAGCGAGTCGCCTATGATCAGCCGATGATTGCGCCCCGGGCGAAGTTTCATCCGGTGCCGACTCGCCCCGCTTTTGCGCCGCGCGTCGAATATGCCCCGCCCGAGTTGATACGCCATCAGGTCGAGGTCGAAGTGCCGCACGATTCGTACGCGGCGCCGATCCCGGTCGTCGAACCTCAAATGCCCGAGATGCTGGCTCCTGGCATGCCGGCGCCAGAGAAACTGCCGCCGCAGACGTCGCCGCCTCGATCGCTGCCGATGCCGCCGGCGCCAAACCATGCGCCCCCTATGTTGACCGCTCCGCCGAAGAGCGTCACGGCGCCAGCGCCGCAGCCGCTTCCTTCGTCGTCGGTTCCGGCCAAACCGATCACCGCCCCGCTGCCGCCGCAAATCAATCTCGAGCAACCGGCGCACATTCAACCGCTGCGCGGCGTTTGGCGATCGAAAGAATCGTCGTAACCGTTAGCGATTCTTATTGTTTTGCGCTGCTGCGCAAATCGCTCGCGGTCTGCTATCAGTCAGGCTGTCAAGCTAGGTCGAGTCTGCGGGTTGATAGTCGATCAATCAAGCGAAGTTTGCCATCGTTCCGATGATAGTTTTCAGCCTAACGGCCGTTGCCTAGGCAGCGGAAGTAGGCCTGAAAGCCGACATTGACTCGACTCACGGAACGACGAGACCTCTATGCGTCACCCTGCCTCGCGTCATCTCCTAAGCCTGTTCGTTTTGGCCAGCCTGGCGTCTCTCACGACGTTCCAAAATGCAGCCGGAACCGAACTCCGCATGACGCCGATCGTCAAAGCGGTGCAAGGGGTGAAA
>JBITAD010000157.1:0-3915 GCA_044439945.1 Blastopirellula sp. JB062 | reverse complement strand
AGAGTCGAGGGGAGAAAGTAGAGCAGTAGAAAGAGGAACTGCCGGCCGGAATTGCCGTGGTCGCCTCCCAATCTAGCCGCTTTCCTTTCTCCCCTCTCTACTCGGTCTACAGCTCTCCTTTCTTGGGACTCGCTTATTTCTTTATCTCAACCCCTGCCGTGAGAGAGTTGACGGTCTTTCCCGTTGCCGCCGCAAGGTTGAAGATTTTACCAGCGAGTCCCGCAAGCGGCTTGAATTTTCACGTTTCTCTCGGAGATGACGTAATTCGTTTCTCCGCCGGACGATGCGCGGTTCAAGTCGTCTCTACTGTTAGACCTGCGATCATCAGCGAAATTGCTAGGAAGTTGGTCTCGAAAATACTACGATGAAGGTCGTCGTTCAGTGGGCAACGCACTGCCATAGCGCTGTTGCAGACCAAGGCGACCTAGGTCATCTCGGAAGTTCAGAGATCCCTCAGCGTCACCTGCTGCCGAGCTTCGGCGTTCGGCGAGGGAGGCGGCAACCAGGAGGCGTGCGCACAATGGCTCAGCCAGCCGAACCGTGGAAGTCCTTACGCCCCCTTACCCCCGAGGATCGGCTGGAACGCATTCCGTACGCGTTTCGATTCTCGAGCTCGACGCTCGGCTGGCAGGGGTTGCGGGTCGAATACGATACGCGGCAGCCTGCTAGCGACTTTGTTCACCCGCCCCTCGAATGTTTGTGGCTGGTCCTCACCGGCAGCATATTTCCGGAGCGGACGGATCACCGCTGCGATGATGCCCGGCATATCGGCGACGGCTTGCCGCACGCGATGAATCTTCTCCCGCCCGGCGTCGAGAGCCGGTGGCGGTGGCGCAACACGGGGAATTTAACTGACTCGACTCACTACCAGTTGTCCACGGCCTTGGTCGCCAAAGTGGCTGAAGAGGCCTTCGATCTCGACCCGGCTCGCATTCATTTTCCAGTTCTCTATTACGACCAATCCAGCCCCGAGTTGATCAACACCCTCACTGCTCTTCGCAGCGAATTGATCACCGGCGGGCCAGGCGGACGATTGTGTGCCGAGTCGCTTGCGAACGTGCTTGTCGTCCAACTGATTCGACAGATATCCAACCGGCAGGGTTTAAGCGGGGGCGTTCGCGGGGCGGGCGGACGACTAGCGCAACGGAAGTTGCGCGCGGTCGAAGCGTATATTCACGCCCACCTCGATCAAAACATCTCTCTTGCTGATCTTGCCAGTGTTGCCCAGTTGAGCGAATTTCACTTTGCTCGGTTGTTCAAGCAGACGACCGGCTTGCCGCCGCATCAGTATGTCATCCATCGGCGTATCGAGCGTGCGAAGCGTCTGATCCTTGCGGGACGGCTTTCGCTTGCCCAGATTGCCGTCGATGTCGGTTTCAGTGATCAAAGCCAGCTCAACCGACACTTTAAAAAGCTCGTCGGCGTCACCCCCAAACGATTCGTCTAAAGACAGCAAGAATCGCCAAACGGTCAGCAAGAACCGCCGATACTCTTCTGCCCCAGTTTTCTATTCTGTTAGCCACAGGCATCGCGGTGTCGCGGTGCAGAACAGAGAATTCTTCTCTTTTGGAGAAAATCATGGGCAAAGTAAACAAGTGGATGATCGACCCCGACGATGCGGTGATGCTGCTGATCGATCATCAGAGCGGGCTATTTCAACTGGTCAAAGACATCGAACTTCCCGTTCTGCGGTCCAACGTCATCGCCTTGGCGAAAGTGGCCCGTCTGGCCAAGGTGCCGACCTTTACGACGGCTTCGGTTCCGGATGGGCCGAACGGCCCGCTAATTCCTGAAATCCACCAGCAGAACCCGGAGGCGACGTACATCCCGCGGACGGGACAAGTCAACGCATGGGACAACCCGCCGTGGGTGAAGGCCATTGAGGAGACGGGCCGCAAGACGCTGCTGATTGCCGGCACGCTTACGAGCGTCTGCATGGCGTTCCCCGCGATTAGCGCCGTCGCTGCGGGGTATAAGGTTTTCTGCATCATCGACGCATCTGGCAACCACTCCCAAATGGCCACTGATCTGACTCTCGCCCGCATTTCCCAGGCGGGAGCGATGCCGATCGACACGTTTGCCGTCCTAGGCGAATTGATGGGCACCTGGAATCGCCCCGACGCGATGGACTTCGCGGCAGTCATGGTTGATCTCGTGCCGCACTATCGGACGCTGATGGAGAGCTACGACAAGGCGCAAAGCGTGCAACGCGACGGGCGCGAAACCAAGCTGGATCAGTTCGAGTCCGGCGCGAGCGAAGACTTGGTCCATACTCGCTAAGGCAGCGAAAACGCCGAACCTGCGGCTGCACCTGGCGGGGGCCGCCTGTTCGGTTTTCCGAGGCCGTCGTCGCCGAGCGGCCTCGGTTGCTCTGCTGGTTCGTTTATCGCCGTATAGAAAATGAGGATTGCAATGAAAGCGGTCGCGCTTAGATCTTTTGGCGGCCCGGAAGCGTTCGAGCTTTGCGACGTTCCCAAGCCCGTACCGCATGCCGGCCAAGTCTTGGTCCGGGTACATGCAACCTCCGTCAATCCGTTGGATTATCAGATTCGCCGCGGCGATTATCCCGATTTGGTGCAATTGCCGACCATTACGGGGCATGACGTCTCAGGCGTGATCGAAGAAGTGGGGGCAGGGGTGACGGCCTTCTCTCCCGGAGATGAAGTTTGGTACGTCCCGCAATTATTCGACGGGCCAGGCAGTTATGCCGAGTACCACGTCGCCGCTGAAAAAATTATCGGAAAGAAGCCTCCATCGTTGAGCCACCTCGAGGCGGCAAGCCTGGCCTTGGTTGGCGGGACGGTGTGGGAAGCGTTGGTCGTACGTGCGGCGCTAAGAGTGGGCGAAAGTATTTTGGTGCACGGCGCCGCAGGAGGAGTCGGTCATGCGGCGATTCAACTCGCAAAAGCTATCGGAGCGAGGACGTATGCGACCGTGAGCGAAGCAAACTTTGATTTCGCACGGAGTTTGGGCGTCGATGTGATTATCGACTATAAAAAAGAGGATTACGTCGACGCCGTCATGCGGGAAACGGGCGGCCGAGGAGTCGACGTCGTGCTGGACTCTATCGGCGGCAATACGTTGTCTCGCAGCCCCGACGCGCTCGCACAGCTTGGCCGCGTGGTCACGATCGTCGACACTGCGCAGCCGCAGAACCTCCTTCAAGCTTGGGGCAAGAATGCAAGTTATCACTTCGTCTTCACAAGACAGAATCGCGGCAAGCTCGATGAGTTAAGCAATTTGATAGAACGCGGTCAGTTGCGGCCGCACGTTGGCGCCGTCTATTCGCTTGCCGACATTCCGCTCGCCCATGCTCGGCTAGAGAGTCCAAATAACGGCGTTCAAGGTAAGATCGGAATTGCGGTAGACCGTCGGCTTTGCGATTCCATCGACAAACAAAAATAGGGATACCGGAGCGATCTATTTTCTACTCACTCCTTCCGGGGCAGTGAATGGCCTGCTAGTTCGAGAAACTTCTCGTCTACCAAAAGGCCTTAGACTTCGCTGACGAAGTCTGTTCCGCAACCGAGACTTTCCCACGCGGCTACGGCTTCCTCGTCGACCAGCTTAGCCGCGCCGCCCTTTCCATCGCGGCGAATATTGCGGAAGGCAACGGCCGGTTCATCAAGGCGGACCGCAGGAATTTCTTTATCGTCGCGCGCGGCTCGGTGTAAGAATGCGTGCCTCTGTTGGAGTTGTCGCGACGTTGAAAGCTTGTCAACGACCCCAGACAGGCACGCAATGGTTGCGGTCGTTCTCGATGTTTACCGGGAGCCGCCCCTACTGTGGATCGCGTTAATACGAGCAAAAGCGGCATGTTTTCAGGGAATTAGGGAGGGCTTTGTCTCGTCATGACCCATCCCCCCCCAGGCATGAAAACATTGGCAATAATTGCCAATAATGCTATCCTGTTGA
>JBITAD010000156.1:0-3919 GCA_044439945.1 Blastopirellula sp. JB062 | reverse complement strand
GCCGAATCTCGTCTCGATTTCGTTCGCTTCCGATCGAAAGCCTTTACGCCAGCGAGCCGGAATAACCGAGCGTTGTTTTGCAGAAGGCCCTATATCGGTGCAGGATAGCGTCTGCTCGGGCGAAGCCGACGAATCTTGCGGTCATTACGTCAAACGCTTTCGCGACATAAGATTAAACAGAGATGGCGGCTTACCAGGTACGCGGTAGGCCGTCTTTTTTTATGTTTCGACAAATTATCATTGACTCGCGGCACAGTGTTGGTACACTGACTTGCTATCAAGAGCCTACGTGATAAGGAGCGAGTGACCTCTCATGCCTCATCAAGCCCAAACCAAGCCGACCAAAGCCCGCCGTATCTTCCTGGACTTGCGTTCCAAAATTCTCAGTCGCGAAATTGCCGCCGACACGCAATTGACGCTGCGTCCGATCGCCAATCAATACGGCACCGGAATCAACGCCGCGTCGGAAGCGGTCAAAGCGCTGGCCGCAGAAGGGCTAGTGTCTCTTGAGGGCAAGTCTGGCGCCCGCGTCATTACCCGCGACTTAAATCGGATTCGCGGCGAAGGCATTTTGCGGATTGCCATCGAGTGCGAAGCGATCCGCCGTTGCGCCGAGCTTGCCGACGACGTGCAAATGTCGGTCTTGGGCAGAATGGCGGAAAAAGTCGACACGTTATTTGAAGAAGGCAACGAGCTTGAAGTTTGCCGTCAAGCTGATCGAGCGTTCCATCTGACGATCGTCGACTTTAGCGGCGTGCCTGAACTGCGTGCGCCGCTTGTCCCCTTGCTGGATCGTCTCGTCACGCTTGATCAGACCGAAAACCGAACGGACGAAATCCCCGGTCAAAAACATCTAGAAGTTTTCGAAAGCCTAAAAAACCGCGATCCCGATGCCGCGTCTGAGATGATGCGCCGCCATTTAGAACATTCGCTCAGTTTGGCATTGGCACTGCTGTATTCGTGAAAAACGCAATACGCGTCCAGACTCAGGCCGGCGGTTCCCCCATAGCAAGGTCTTATCGCGCGGCGAGCGCTCCCTGCCGTAAACGCTTCCCTGCCTACGCCTCCTTCCGTCCCCCCTTTGAAAGGCATCTCGTATGATTCAAAGACTTTTTCGCTATCGCTATCTGGCCATGCTTTTGGCCGTCGGCTTCGTTTATCAAAGCGCCGAATGCTTTGGAGGCCGGCTGTACGTCGGCGGCGCTTCGATCAGCATTACGCCGGACGAGCCGGTCGCCTTATCGGGGCAGCGTCGCACGCGAATCGCCAAAACGGTCGAATCGCCCTGCACCGCGACCGCCTTGGCGTTAGAAACCCGCGACGGCGATCAGTCGCTTGCACAAACCATTTTCGTCTCTTGCGATTTGGTCGCGATCCGAGGCGGCGAAGAATTTTATGACGAAGTTCGCGCCGAGCTAAAAGGGCGAGTTCCGGACGAAGTGCTGCAGAAGCTCGTGATTAACGCCACCCATACGCATACCGGCCCCGTCACGCTGGCCAATCGATACAATCTGCCCGCCGAAGGGGTCATGGCGCCGGAAAAATATCGCGCGTGGCTGATGAAACAGCTTGGAGACGTCATCGCCGAAGCATGGGAAAAGCGAGCGCCGGGGCGCGTCGCCTGGGGCTTGGGCCATGCGGTTATCGCACATAACCGCCGCGCCGTTTATGGCAATGAAACCGCCGCGATGTACGGCGAAACGAATAGCGCCAACTTTCGCGGCATGGAAGGAACCGAAGATCACGGCGTCGAAATCCTTTATTTTTGGAACGACGCGGACGAATTGATCGCCACGGCGATCAACGTGGCTTGTCCCTCTCAAGAGGTTGAGTCGCGCAACAAAGTCAACGCCGACTTTTGGCATCCGGTGCGAGAAAAACTGAAAGCGAAACATGGCGAAGACCTGAACGTGATCGCTTGGACCGGCGCCGGCGGCGATCAATCGACGCATTTAATGTATCGTGAAAAGGCCGAAGAACGGATGCGAAAACTGCGAGGCGTCGACGCGCTCAACGATCTGGCTCAACGCATCGTCACCACCTGGGAAGACGTCTATGAAGTGGTGAAAAAGGATCAGCACAAAGAGGTCGAATTGGCCTATCACGCGGAAACGATTCAACTTCCGTATCGCATCATTACCGAAAAGGAAATGGAGCGTGCGAAACAGGCGATCAGCAAACTGCCGCCAGGGCACGCCAATTCAAAATGGAACCAACGCTGGCATGGATCGGTCGTCGATCGCTATGAACGTCAGCAATCAGAATCGCTGCATTACGATATGACGCTGCGTGCCGTTCGGATCGGCGACGTCGCGATCGCCACCAACGATTTTGAACTGTTTACCGATTTCGGCGTGCAAATGAAATCACGCAGTCCGGCGCTTCAAACGTTCGTCATTCAGTTGTGCGGCAGCGGCAGCTATTTGCCGACGGTTCGCGGCGTTCGCGGCGGCGGCTATAGCGCGGTCGCCGAGAGCAGCGTCATCGGCCCTGTCGGCGGTCAAGTTTTGGTCAATGAGACGGTCGACGCGATCAAATCGCTTTGGCCTTCCGACGACAAATCTAAGAGCCAAAAATAGGCGCTCGCTCGCCTCTACTTGTTCTGAAAAGCTCCTTTGCTTGATCGCCGACCGGTGCGATCAAGCTCAGGGGGCGCCTCGGTTGCCTGCTCGTCGGTCCCCCCTTAGTCCAAAATCAAAAAAGATTACTTGCCACGCCAGCCACTGTTGGTACACTGTCTTTACATAATCTGACTTCACACCTGAAATAGAACGCATACCTATGATCCGCCGCTCGACTTTCCTTACGCTACAAGTGCTTTTTGGGGCCATGTTGATCGTGGTGACGGCCCGTGGTGTCTCTGCGGCCGATAACGACGCCCCAGCGCCCCCGTCTGGACAAGAATTTTACGACCAAGCGGTCCGTGATTCGGATGGCAAAAAATGGCGTCCGATTTGGAACGGCAAAAATTTTGACGGCTGGAAACCGCTGATCAGAAACCAAAAGCCCGGCGAAGATCCGGAAAAGATATTTCAAGTTGTCGACGGCGAGATTCATGTCTATCGCGATACGCCGGCCGGAAAAAAGATGCCGTTCGGCGTGTTAATTTCGGACGAAGAATTCTCGCACTATCGTCTTCGTTTCCAATATAAGTGGGGCGAAAAAAAGTTTGCCCCGCGTAACAACACCATTCGCGACGCCGGTCTGCTATATCACACGATCGGCCCCGAAAAAGTTTGGCCGACCAGCGTCGAGTGCCAAGTTCAAGAAGGCGATACCGGCGATATCTTCTTTGTTTACACCGGCGGCGACTCGCCGGTAAAACCTTCTAAAAACATGTTTCAGCCCGTCGCCGACGGCGGCGAGTGGAAAACTTTCGGTCGCCCCGGCAAAGTCACCCGCGTTATCAAAAGCGAAACCTCGGAAAGCGACGGCTGGACCACGGTTGAAGTCGCGGTTCGCGGCGACAAGGCGGTGCATCTGGTCAACGGCAAGCTGAACAACTACTGCATCAATCTGAAGGCGCAACAAAACGGCTCGAAAGATTGGTCGCCGTTGACCTCGGGTCGAATCGCGTTCCAATGCGAGTGCGCCGAATTGTTCTATCGCAATATCGAAGTCTTGGACCTCTCCGACGCGCCCCAGGTTTCCGAAAAAAAAAAGTGGATCCCCGCTGACGAATCCCAAGCTCCCACCGCGCCGCTAAGCCCGCAACAGGGTTTGGCGGCCTGGAGCGTGCGCGACGGTTATCAAATTGAGCTGGTCGCCGCGGAACCTTTGACGCTTGACCCGGTCGCCATCGATTGGGACGCACAAGGCCGTCTGTGGGCGGTCGAAATGGCGGACTACCCGCTAGGCGTGGATGGGAAAGGAAAAGCTGGCGGTCGAATCCGCGTCCTCGAAGATCGAGACCAAGACG
>JBITAD010000155.1:0-3919 GCA_044439945.1 Blastopirellula sp. JB062 | reverse complement strand
GCGCTGTTTACTCCGTATTATTACTGGATCGTCACCGCGGGCGATCTCGTTCCGGCGATCGTGATGACTCCGATCGGCGATCTGCAAGCGACTTTGCACGCGATCTACGCCAGCCACATGACGCTGATCTGTTTTATGACGGTCGCCACGTTCATCGACTTTGACGAGCGTTTGATCCCCGACGAAATTACGATCCCCGGCTTTTTGTTGGGGCTTTGTTTTGCGACGTTTTTGCCGATGTCGTTGTTACCGGTCCCCAGTCCTCCTTTTACCTACGTGCCGCTTAACTTTGATGGGACGATCGAAGCGACGTTTCTCAAACTGACGACCGGCGCCGCCCCATGGCCGGTCGCATTGAATGGGCCGCCAGGTTTGGCGATCGCGCTGACCCTTTATTTGGGATGGTGGTTTGCGATTTGCCCGAAGCTTATCTGGCGGCGGCAAGGGTGGAAGCGCGCTTGCGACTTTTTTGTCGGCAGCTTTCGTCGTTACGCGTTGAACCCTTTTTATCTCGGCTTGTTGGCTGTGGGAATGATCGGAATTTCGGCCGTTTGGATCTTCGCCGCCGAAGCCGCCGCTTGGCAAGGTTTGCTGTCGGCGCTGACCGGGACGGCTTTCGCCGGACTATTAATTTGGTTGGTCCGCATCTTTGCCGGCGCGGCGCTAGGCCGCGAGGCGATGGGCTTCGGCGACGTAACGCTGATGTTCATGATCGGCGCGTACGTCGGTTGGCAGCCGGCGATCGCCATTTTCTTTTTGGCCCCCATGATCGCCTGCTTGTTCGCCGTCGTCCGCTGGGTGACGACCGGCGACGTCGCGCTGGCGTTCGGCCCTTATCTCTGTTTCGGCACGTTGATCTTGTTCGGATATTGGCCCAGCTTCTGGAATCAGTATTCGCCGATGTTGGTGCTGGGGTGGATTTTACCCGCCATCTTTCTCGCGTTGCCGATCGGGGTCGGCATGATCTTGTGGCCCTGGCAAATCTTTAAAGAACGCGTGCTGTTTCGCGATTCCGAGGGTTGATACGAGCCAATTCTCGTCGTAGGCGTTTTTTCGGCATTTGCGCTAGAAAAAGCTAGGCTTGTGCAGGAGAACCGTCGAATGCTGCGATTGCCCTTTGAAACGATCACCGATTTAACCGCCGGCGCCGAGGCGGTGCGCGCCCGTCGATATGGAGTGATCGAAGTGCGCGAGTCGAAGCTGGCGGCGATCCATTTTCGTCCTTGGCCTAAGCTGATTTCAAAGCTGGAAATCGCGACCGTCGGCCGCTACGTACATCGGTCGCGCGTCGGCGACTGCTGTCGGCTTTATTACAACGCCCCTTGGACCGCGCCAGGTTTTCTGTCGTTGGTTTACGTGATCTCCGGCGCGCAAACTACCTGGCGCACTTTTCGGCGCAGTCTAGATATCCTCGATCAAATTGCCGAGCTTCGCCAAGCGGCGGCGATCGTGACCGACGTGACCAATCCGCAAATCTCGGCCCGCAATCTGCGCCGCAACGGTTGGCGACCGCATTGCGAGCATCTGCCGGGCCGGCACTATATCAAACGATTTTACGGCGAATATGGCGCCGTGCCGCCGGTCGAAACTCAGCCGCCCAGCGGGTCGCAGGTGCTAGCGTCGCACAAAACGACCTTGTCGGCTTAGGGCACGCTTGCTACGATCCGCCCCGCTGGCCAGATTGTCTCAAGTTTCGAAACCAATTTGCCGACACGATGTTCCGCTTTGTCGCCGCCATACTGTTGTTTGCGTTAGCCGCCGGATGCACCGGCGACGCGGCGCTGCGTCAGCAGCAACTGACCGCACAGCAGCAACAACAAGCTCAAATCGCCGAGTTTCAACGTCGCGCATCAGGGCTCGACGCCAACAATCAAGATTTGCACGCACAGATTGCGCAGTCGCAACAGCAAGCCAAAATCTTGCAAGACGAAGTGGGGCTGTTAAAAAAACAGCTGCGCGACGCCGGCGAGCAATTGACCCAAGCCCAACAACAGATCGCCTCGGCCAAACAAGAGAATACGACGTTGCTCGCTTCGACCCGGCAACGAGGCGGGGCGATTATCACGCCCAACAACAGTTTGCAGCAAAGCGTCTCGCAGATTCAAATCGCTGGCGCTCAAGTGCGGGTCGACGGCGATCTGATTCGCATCGAAATTCCGGCTGATCAACTCTTTATGACCGGCACCAACTCGTTGCATCAAAATGCGTACGGCACGCTTGACCAAGTCGCCAATACGATTCGACAGCAATTTCCTCGCAACTTGATCGGAGTCGAAGGGCATACCGACAATCAGGCCGCTTCGCCGCCGTTCGCTTCGCAACATCAATTGTCGGCCAGCATGGCCCAAGCGACGTTCGATCAGTTAGTCGCACGCGGACAAGTTCCGGCCAATCGCTTGTTCGTGGTCGGACACGGCGGAAATCACCCGGTGGTCTCCAACGCCACGGCGGCCGGTCAGGCCCGCAATCGTCGGGTCGACATCGTCATCTATCCGGAAGACGTCGATTCTTAAGCCGATTTCCGCACGCGTTTTCAGACGCCTTCGATTTTGGCCGATCCGAACTACAATGGATCGCTTGATTGCCGAACCTGCGGCGCGATTTCGCGTCTTGCTCGGCAGAGCGAATCCAACCGAGACCAGTCGAAGAGCGAGCGGCGATGATCACCATTATCGACTATCAGATGGGCAACCTGCGTAGCGTGCAGAAGGCGATCGAGAAGGTCGGGCATCACGCGGCCATCAGCAGCGATCCACGCGAGATCGCCCAGGCCGAGCGTATCATTCTGCCGGGCGTCGGCGCCTTTGAGGATGCGATCGCCGAACTGCAGCGCCGCGATTTGGTCAACCCGATTAAAGATCATCTTGCCGCCGGCAAGCCGCTATTAGGGATTTGTCTCGGCTTGCAGCTCTTGTTCGACGTCAGCGACGAAGGGGGCGAGCACGAAGGGATGGGAATTCTACCGGGCAAAGTGGTCCGGTTTCAGGTTCCTGCCGAACTTAAAGTCCCCCACATGGGTTGGAACCAGATCAGCTATCGCCATCAGCCGCCCATTTTCGCGGGCATTGCCGAGCAATCTCATTTTTATTTCGTCCATTCGTACTATGTCGTGCCAGACGATCCGGCGGTCGTCGCGATCGAAGCGACGTACGATCAGCCGTTTTGTGCGGCCATTTGGCGCGACAATTTGGTCGCGACGCAATTTCACCCTGAAAAAAGCCAAGCGAGCGGCTTGCAGGTTCTCAAAAACTTCGCCGAGTGGAATCTTTCTGACTAGATCCCGGCTTCAAAACCTTATTTCAGCGTCGACTTCCGCTATTCGGCGCAGCTGAATTGAGTCGCTGGGCCTTGGGCGGCGAGTGCGGAAAAGCGGCAAATACTTGTCGTTGGGGCCGTCGTGTGAGATATTTCAAGAAGCGACCTCTTCCTGGGGTTCGCGCTGATTTTTTAATAGTATGAAGTAGAAAGCGCAGTCGATATGCAGATTTGGCCCGCCATTGATCTTCGCGGCGGAAAATGCGTTCGCCTTCAACAAGGCGATTATGACCGAGAGACCGTATTTGGCGACGATCCGGCTGAGATGGCGCGGCGTTGGGCCGACCAAGGGGCCGAGTCGTTGCATCTCGTCGATTTAGATGGCGCCAAAGAGGGCCAAGTCAGCAACCGCGATGCGATCGCCGCGATTTTGAAAGCGGTCGACTTGCCATGCGAGTTAGGGGGCGGCATCCGCGACGAAGCGACGATCCGTTCGTTGCTTGATTTGGGAATCTCGCGTTTGGTCATCGGCAGCAAAGCGGTGCGCGAGCCTGCTTGGTTTGAAGAGATGTGCCAACGGTATCCAGACAAGTTAGCCCTGGGAATCGACGCTCGTAACGGTTTGGCGGCGACTGACGGTTGGTTGGAAACGAGCGACCTGTCG
>JBITAD010000154.1:0-3922 GCA_044439945.1 Blastopirellula sp. JB062 | reverse complement strand
ATAGCCGGTTTCTTGCGGCGAAATTGCCAAAAAACGTAGCAGCCGGAAAACTTGGCGATTTTTCTCCAGATTTTCTAAAGCGAGAGATTTGACTCAATA
Source organism: Blastopirellula sp. JB062 (assembly GCA_044439945.1). GTDB lineage: Bacteria > Planctomycetota > Planctomycetia > Pirellulales > Pirellulaceae > Blastopirellula. The sequence continues at coordinate 3,823 of JBITAD010000154.1, read as the reverse complement.
TGGATCCGACCTAGGTTTCAAGTGAACAGGGGAGTAGCCAACCGCCAAACCTTGCTCGGCGACATAAAGTCGCCGTCATTTCCTGTCTTTTCCGGAATTCTCCGAGCAATCGTAAAACTCGTTATTTCGGTCAAGCGGGCGATGGCCTGCTGCCAGAAGTCCTCGAAAAAGGCAAACCGATCGCAAGGTCGGGACGCAAAGCCAAGGGCCACGTAAGTGGAAGCCTGGCTGCCGAAGGGTGCGCTTGCGAATGTTCGCGGCGGTATGAGCCTCGGAGGCGAGAAGAGGGATATGGCGAAAATTCGTCGTAGGTTGGTTTTCAGTTGCATTTTGCAGGCCGACGTCGGAGACAACGTCGCGGCTGAAAATCAAAATCGCATCCTTGTTAAAAGCCGCTTTAGGCACTTGTGGAGAGATGGCATGAATGTTCTCGCTCAAAAGATTCAGAATTTTCTCGTATCTGAAGATGGACCGACCGCGGTTGAGTACGCCGTGATGTTGGCCCTGATCGTCATCGTATGTTTGACGGCGATCCAAGCGATCGGTACGCAGGCGAACGCCACGTTCACCAAAATTGGCAACGACATGTCGACCGCCAATGCGACCGGCGGCGCCACTCCGTAGTCGCCGCGACGTCCAGCAGAGCATGCGAAGCGTTTCGCATGCTCTTCGCGCGTATTTAAAAAAAGCCCCTTTGACGTCTTCGGCTGGTCGACGTCGAAGCGGGCTTTTTTTCGCTGCGCTTTCGCGTATGCGAACCGGGGATGGCAGGACGCGGCAGGTTCGCTCGCCGACGTCGTGAAAAGTGACGGAAAACGTTTGGAATGCCCGACGCGACTTACGGCGCATGCTACGTTTTCTGATAATTTCGCGCCTTATGCGCGAAAGTCAACGATTCATGCAATGACCGAGATGCGATCTCGGCGAGGAGCTACGAGGAGAGATCAATGGAATACGTCAACGATTTAGGCGCCGCAATGGCGGAGCATTGGCCGGTTTGGGTGGTAACCGTGACGTTGATCGTCGCGGCGGTAATTGACGGTTTCGAGTTAAAGGTGCCGAACTGGATCACCTTTCCCTTTATTATCGCCGGCTGGATCTACAGCGTCGCGGCGTTCGGCTGGGAAGGCCTCGGCTGGAGCATGCTCGGCACGGTCGTCGGTCTGGCGCTATTGTTGCCGGCCTATGCGATCGGCGGCATGGGCGCCGGCGACGTCAAACTGCTTGCCGGTGTCGGCGCTTGGATGTACGGCACGCACACGTTCTATGCGTTTTGCATCTCGGCGGTCGTCGGTGCGGTGTTGGCGATCGCCATGGTTTTGTTTCGAGGCGCTTGGGAAAAGCACTCGAATCAAGCATGGATGATTTTGAACGAAATTCTCACGATCCGTGACCCGAACGAGCTTTCGGCGATCGCCGCCGAGCGTAAGCCGACCATGATGTTGCTTCCGTACGGCATACCGATCGCGATCGGATCTATCGCTTACTTCATTTGGATGGGAATGCTGGTATGACCCCCACAAGAACCGTCATCGCGGAAACCGAGGTATCTAGAGGGTTTTGGAAGCAATGTAAAGCTGGGGCGACTTTAACGCCGCAGCCGTTCAGGTTACATCGACCTTGCCGATTGTACCGATCAAAACGGACAGGCGCGGCTGTCGTCGAGTTTGCGATTGTAGCGCCTCTGTTTTTCCTGCTGGTATTCGGCATGATCGAATACGGGCGAATGGTGATGGTTCAGCAAGTCATAACCAACGCTTCGCGCGAGGGAGCTCGACGAGCGGTTTTAGACGGCGCGACCACTAGCGACGTGGTTGCGACGGTCGAAGAATTTCTCGCTCAGGCTTCAGTAAGCGGCGACAACCTAGTGATCAACGTCAACCCAAATCCGCCGGATAGCGCCCATAACGGAGATCCAGTCGAGGTATCGATAGAGATTCCATTTACGGATGTCAGTTGGATGCCGTCTCCGATGTATTTGGGCGGAACGACGATGGAAGCGAAAACCGTCATGCGACGGGAAGGGGTCAAATAAACGAACGTTGTTGGCGCCGCGTGTGCCGATGAAATCGACTAGATCGGTTATAGCGCTGCAAACGTACATGGTGGCTTCGCAGCGCACCTGCGCCGATGAAGGAATTAACTATTTTGCGCATTGGCCAGGCGCGCATTGCTAGCTCAATTACGACGGCACGGAGGCTAGCAACCAAAGGAAATATACATGCGTCCCAAATCGTTAATTCTGATCGTATTCGCACTGGGCTGCGGACTCGTCGCTTCGATCGGCATCTCTCAGGTGCTAGAGAACAAGCAGCAAGCTGCCGCCCCGCAAATGGAGATGGAGAACATCTTCGTCGCGATTGAAGATATCGATATCAATGAACCGCTTACGCCGGAATTGATCAAACTAGAGCCGTGGCCCAAAGACAAAGTGCCTGAGGGAGCGGTGACGAATTTGGAAGAGATCGAAGAACGCCGACCGCGAGTTCGCCTTTATGCCGGAGAGCCGATTTTAGAGCGAAAGCTGTTCGGCTCGAACGAAGATAAGGGCGCCTCGAAGATGATCCCTAAAGGGTATCGCGTTCATTCGGTTCGCGTGACCGCCGAAAGCTCGGCGTCGGGTTTGATCTTGCCGGGCGATCGGGTCGACGTTTTGGTCTATCTCCGAAATTCGGCCGGTATCGATAAGACGCTGACCCGTACGATTTTGAAAAATGTCCGCGTTTTCGCCGTGAACGAGCATACGCATCGCGAAACCGACTCAGAAGGAAACTCGATCACGGCAAAAACGGTTTCGCTGCTTGTGAAACCGGGGCAAGTCGAAGTATTGATGCTGGCGAGCCAACTTGGCAGTCTCAGCTTGTCGTTACGACCGCCGGATGACGATACCGTCGAAGATGATACCGATGACGCGACGGTTGAAGAGTTGATGGGAATCGACGAAGACGCCGACCCGAAACGTAAAAAACGCCCCGTGGCGAAAGCCGAGCCTGACTCGGGCGGGTTTTTAGGATTTTTGCAAAACTACGGCGGAAGCTCCAAACCGCTTGAGATGCCGATCGAAAAAGGTCCGCAATGGACGATGGACTTGCTCGATCCGAATGGAGTTCGCCGATTTGAGTTTGGAGAAGAAGGCAAGCTGCCGCTGGAGGTCGCCCCTGGTGCGACCAGCGCTGCGTCAGCCGCTCCGGCATCGCCCCCTGTGCAAGGATGGGATCCGATGCCGCTAGGGCCGGGCTTCGCTCCGAATGGAGCCGGCTCTCCCTTGGGACAAGCTTTAACGGGTGCGGCGCAAGGCAATGATGCGTCGCAACCGCAAGATGCGACGCAAGACGATGCGCCGCCCCTGGGCCTGGATGATTAAGTAGCAAACGGAATTCGATTCGGGCTAGCGAGTGCACGGACTGGACTCGCGCCCAATACGCAAGGATGTTCACGGATGATGACTTCTCGCCGCCCTTTGGGGTACATGTACCGCTACGGATTCGCTTGTTTGCTGATAGCGCTTGCGACCACCGCAGCAAACGCCCAGGAAGTGGGCGCTGCCCCGAACGTGCATTTTCAGGTCGACGCGCCGAATCAGCGATTGGAGATGATGGTGAACTCCAGTCGCATCTTCACGCTGGATGCGAAGATTCCGAAAGCGCAAGTCAACAACCCCGACTTACTGCGGTTGACGCCGCTAGCGCCCAACAAGATTCAGGTTTCGGCGCTCAAACCGGGGGTGACGCAAGTCAACCTTTGGAATGAAGACGGCTCGATTCATACGATCGACGTCATCGTCATCGGCGACGGTCGCGAACTGCAGATGCTGTTGGAGAGC
>JBITAD010000153.1:0-3925 GCA_044439945.1 Blastopirellula sp. JB062 | reverse complement strand
AGTTGAGCATTTGATCGTAGGTGATCTCGTGACCGGTATGGGCGGCCATGCGGCCCATGCTGGTGACCAGGCTCGCTTCGACTCCGCGAGGAACTTCGTTATAGGGGGCGTCTTTGACGATCGCGTCGATAAAGTCGTTCCATTCCAGTTGATAAGGACTGACTTCGGGTTGCGGAAAAGCCCAGGTGACTTCGCGACGATGTTGCCGTTGGCCGCTGAACGTTCGGACTTTGCCGGGAGTATGACCGGAGGCGCTGACAATCGCCGAGCCTTTGCTGCCGTGAACCGTGCTCGACATGTCATTGCGACAGCCGATCATCGTGCGACCGTCGAAAAAGAGTTTCGAGCCGTCTTCGTAAGTGTATTCGACGGCGTAGGTATCGAAGTTTTGGTCGATGAAGTCGTTGCGATGATGTCTGCCGCCGAGCGCTTGCGCTTTCACCGGCCAGGCGTTTTTCATCCACGAGGTCTCGTCGATCTGGTGGATGTAAAAGTCGCTAAAGCAGCCGCCGCTCGCCCACAGGAAGCTATGGAAGCGTTCGATTTGAAACATCACTTCCGGCGTTTCCGCCGGTTTGCGCGTCGAGAAAGCCGAAGCGACCGGACCATGCATTCGATAGGCGCGCATCAAGATGATGTCGCCGATTTCGCCGTCTTGAATGCGTTTGTGCAATTCTTGACGTCCGCGACAATGGCGAACCATTAAGCCGACGGCAGACTTGAGATTCTTCGCATCCGCTTTTTCGGAGAGCGCGAGCATTCGCTTGGCGCTCGGGCCGTCGGCGATGACCGGCTTTTCCATAAAGACGTTGAGTCCGCGATCGATCGCATATTGATAGTGGACCCAACGAAACGCCAGGGGAGTCGCCAGGATGACGACGTCGCCGGGACGCAGCGCGTCCATCGCGTTTTTGTAGGCTTCAAACCCGATGAATTGTCGTTCTTGGGGAACGTCGACCTTCGCTTTGTCCGACTCAAACGCGCGATCGAGCGATTGGTGACTGCCGTTCAGACGATGCTCGAACACGTCGGCCATTGCGACCAATTTGGTGCGTGCGCCCGGAACGCGCAAACAATCTGCCGCGGCGCCGGAACCGCGGCCGCCGCAACCGACCAAGGCGACCTGAATCACGTCGATCTCTTTTTCCTCGGCATGCACCTGGGGAACGGCAAACGCCGCAAGCGCTGAAGCGGTTCCGGCAGCTTTTATAAAGTTGCGTCGATTGTCAGTGGCGGCGGTTCGTTCGCTCATTATCTATCCTATCTGCTGGGGGAACTGGGGTATTAAGGGGCAGGGTTATTAATAAACGTCCTTCGCACTGTTCCAATAGAAATACATCTCTTCGGGCGAAGGGATTTTTGCCGGACGCACGATACGAAACCCAAGTTGCGTCGCATTGGTGTGGTACCAAACGCTTTTGGGAAGCTGCGGATCTTGAATTTTCCAGGATGCGTCCGAACCGCGTCGCGCCGCCGAGCGAAGACGATCGGGGTCATCGTCCCACCCGCCTCCGCGAGCGGATCGCGGATAAAGCGTTTCCGGCTTTAGGTAGGGATTGTTAGGCGACTGTTTGATCTTCTCAAAATAATCGGGCACGTATTGATCGGCGGTCCATTCCATGACGTTGCCGTGCATATCGTGCAGGCCCCAGGGGTTGGGTTTTTTGAGGCCGACTTTTTGGTACTTTTCGTTCGCGTTGTCGTAGAACCAGCCGTATTGGGTTAGTTTGTCGGGGTCGTCGCCAAAAGAATAGGCGGTCGTGGTTCCGGCGCGGCAGGCATATTCCCACTCGGCTTCAGTCGGCAAGCGATAGAAATGCCCCGTTTGGGCGCTGAGCCATTGGCAATATTTGTTGGCGGCGTGTTGCGTCATGCTGATCGCCGGGTAGCCTCGTTGTCCCATGCCAAAACTCATTTCGGTATAGGGAGGCGTCGGTTGACTGACCGCATCGACGATGGTGTGCTTTTGGGCGTCGTAGTCGATTCGCGCGCCATCTTTATGGCGGTCGATTTGCGTGATCATGAACGGCTCGTACTCGTCCCAGGTCACTTCGTACTTGCCGATCCAAAACGGATCGACTTTGACTTGAGTTGGCGGCCCTTCGTCGGGGCGACGATCGGCCTCCGTCTCGGGGCTGCCCATCAGAAATTCGCCGCCGGGCGCGGCGACCATGCGGAATTCGACCTGGGTCAAAGGAATGACTTGGGCGTAATCTTGGAGCTTACTTTGCTCTTTCTTCGCTTGAGCGACGATCTTGGCGTGGATCTTTTTTACTAGCTCAAAATCGTCGGCCGACTTGTGCGTACCGGGCGGTTTGGGGCGGGCTTTCAGCGTGACCTCGGCCGGCCATGGAGCGCCTTCGGCAATCCATTTTCGAATGAGTTCCGCACTGGCTTTCGGCAGAGGACCGCCGGAATGCAACGGCGGCATCAAACGTTCGTCGGTTCGGCTTAATACGGTGAGTGCATAGACCGAACTTTCTTCCGGATTCTCTGGAATGATCGCCTGATCATAGCTCGTTTCCGCCGCCAACGCTTGAGTCGTTAGATTGAAGTCGCCTTCGGGCGATTCGCCGCTGTGACAAGAGACGCAGTTGGTTTCTAAGATTGGCGCAATTTCTTTCACAAAGTCAATCTTATCGGCCGTCGCCGTGAGACGCGTCGACGTGACAACCAGCATGCAAATCAGAAAACGCAAGATCTGTCGGGAGCTATTCAATCGTTTCTTCCTACGTGCGTATCAAATGGGGCGAATTATCAATGAATCGATGCGAAAGCGGCGGAGCGTCGGGCCGTTGGGCAAATCGGATCTGCGGTGCGACGCTTCGCCAGTGGGTTAGGCAAGCTGCTATCAGGTATGTAGGGCGGGGGGATAAAGCGTGCGTCAAGCGGTTTATTTTATATAAATAAGAGCCTCGTACCTCTCATTTCTTTCACAAAGCAGGCGGTTGGCCAAATTTTTTGGGGCGGTCTGACAACAGATATCAGAGATCTTATTAATCTTCGCGCGAATGGGGCCATATCGGCTGCGGCGCGTCGATTGCCTGCAATGATGAAGATGCTGACGCGTCGCCAGATGCGCCCAAGAGATCACTGAAACAGATGCGTGAGGAGCGAAGCAAGCTCGCGAGAATGGGAGCCTCTTGCAAAGACGTACTTGGCGCTTGCTGTCGCGCGCCAAGTACGTCGTCGATCAGAAGAGAATTTGCGGCTTGTTATTTGGGCGAGATTATTTTTCGTCCAAGATTTTGCGTAGCGCCGGCACGTATGCGTCGGCGTAACGCATCATGCCTAGATCGCTGGGATGCGAGCCGTCGGTCGCCGCTTCGCCGTCATCACCCAACAACATGTCGCCTGGGAGATAGTAAAGGTTTTTGACGCCTGCGGCTTGCAAATTTTCGTACGCTTTTGTTAACGCGGCTCGGCTACCGGCGTGACGCTCTCGCGCCGATTGCCGAAAACCGCTGTTGGTATAGGTGCGATCTTCGACCAAGAGAATCGGGGTCTCAGGATGCGCTTGGCGCAACTGTCGCACGAGCGGCTCGGTTCGTTTGGCGACTACGGGCCCATCGACATTGGGTAGGCAGTCGATAACGAAAACGGCTGGATCTAGTTCGCACAGAAATTCGCCTACTTCCGACTCTAAACGCCCATTGCCGGAAAAGCCGAGATTGATGACGGGACGATTCAAGCGTCGCCCGACGATGCCGGAAATTGACATCCCAGGACGCGACGCGCACGCGCCATGCATGATCGAAGTGCCGTAAAAAACGATGGGCTTTTCGCTACGGGGAGCGACCGGCACGAAATCACTTCCCTCGGGGACGCCGATCTCTAGCGTTTCCACTCCGTTATACAATGGCAAATAAAGGGTATAGAGCCGACGCGCTCCTTGGGGCGGTTGATCGATTGGGCTGATTAGCGT
>JBITAD010000152.1:0-3925 GCA_044439945.1 Blastopirellula sp. JB062 | reverse complement strand
GGCATCGCCGTCATTTTGGAAATGGCCGAGCGTCTGCTAGCAGATCCCCAAATCCCGCATGGGCCCGTCAAAATTTTGCTGACCTGCGACGAAGAAATTGGGCACGGCGTTGACCATGTCGATCTTCACCGCCTAGCCGCCGACGTCTGTTATACGCTTGATGGAGGAGGCGCTGACGAGATCAACGCCGAGACGTTCTCGGCCGATTTGGCGGTCGTTTCGGTGCACGGAGTCAACATTCATCCTTCGATTGCGAAAGGCCGAATGGTGAATGCTCTGAAAGCCGCCGGCATGTTTCTTGACCGCCTCCCTCGCGATATGATGTCGCCGGAGACGACGGCTGACCGCGACGGTTTCGTTCATCCCGTTCAAATACAAGGCGGAGTCGCCGAAGTCGAAATTCAACTGATTCTACGTTCCTTTGAAACCTCGGAGCTAGCGACGCAAGCCGATTTGCTACGAGCGACAGCGAAAAGCGTCGAAGCCGACTTGCCCGGCAGCCGCCTAACGGTCGTAACGTCGCCGCAATATCGAAACATGCGCGAAGGGCTAGAAAAAGAACCGCGAGCGCTCGCCTATGCGATCGAAGCGCATCAGCGGCTGTCGCGAACCCCCAAACTAGAAGTCATACGCGGGGGAACGGACGGTTCGATTTTAACCGAGCATGGTCTGCCCACCCCCAACTTATCGACCGGACAACACAATCCTCATTCGCCGCTGGAATGGGCCTGTTTAGATGAAATGGAGAAGGGAGTGGAACTATTAATCGCCCTTCTAGGGGTTTGGGCCGAGAAAAAGTGATATCGCTGCTAGCGTCATCTCGTGCCACTTTCCGGCGCCTCGATGGTTTTTAGGGAAACAGGTAAACTCGCGTCCCCTTCGTTTCCGAAGATTCTTCACGAGAGCATGCCGGCAATGCTTATGATCACCCCTGATATGCGACGCAAAACGTCGAAGCCGGAAGGAAAGAATATCTGTGCGACTCTCGATCATCATCCCGGCGTTGCATGACGCGGCGCCGCTTGAAGAGACGATGCTGTCGGTGCTAGAAAATCGCCCCGCTAACGCCGATGTCATTGTCGTTCACACCGGTTTTTACGCCGATCCGTACGAATTGTCCGGAGAGGTCAAATTTGTCGAAGCTCGAACGGCTGAAACCGACGCCCAGTGCTGGCAGGTCGGCGCCGCCGCATCGAGCGGCGAGATCATCCACGTGTTGGCGTCCGGGGTCGTCGTAACGGCCGGTTGGGCCGATTCGGTGCGATCTTGGTTCGCTGATCCGGCAGTCGCTGCGATATCGCCTGCGTTGCGTTGCGAGCAATCGATCGCTTCGGTCGGCATCATGGCAGACTCGCTCGGTTACCGCCGCTATTTGCGATTAGAAGAAGGCAAATCGCTGGTCGGGCCTAGTCGTTTAGCCGCGTTTTATCGCCGCAGCCGACTCGAACCGCTACTGCCTGCGGCGGCGGCTCTGGGCGACCATGCGGCCGATCTCGACATCGCCTACTCGCTGAAAACGCAAGGGTTGATCAGTCGGCCGGTCACCGCATCGCAACTCATCGTCCCGCCAACGGCCTTAGAGCCAACTTGTAACTTTGCTTCGGCTGCCGCCGCCGAACGATTACGAGCAAGACATCCGCAACATCTGCCGACCGCCGGCTACTGGAATCAAGTCTTGTCGCATTCGATTAAGCAACTCCCCGGCACGCAAGCGTTCGGAGTCTTCATGGGGCATCTCGGAGGCGCTCGCGGCGAACGCCCCGCCGAGATTCCCCCGGTCGAGATCCAATCGCATGATTCGCCCGCGACCATTCGCATGCCGCAACGCCCCGGCAAACCGACGCAAAACGACGATCGGGCCGCCGCCTAACGCGAGCCTAGCACCGTGCAACCTTCGTTCTACCTGCGCCCGCACGCAGGTTTTTTTATGCGCCGCCAAACTGCCTCTCGGCCAACTGTTGCAATCGATGGCGATCCAGCTTGCCAGTCGCATTGCGAGGCAATTCGTTGAGAAACAGGTAATGCGTCGGATTCTTGTACGCCGCTAAGCGTTCAGCGACGTCGCGGCGAATTTCTTCTTCCCGCGACTGGTCCTCGCCGGCGTTTAATGCGACGCAGGCGACAGGCACGCTTCCATCCCGCGCATCGGAAACGCCCACAACGGCCGACGCATGAACGGCCGGATGCTCATCGATGACATTCTCGACTTCCGCCGGGGCGATATTCGATCCGCGCCGCACGATCATCAGCTTCTTTCGTCCGACGAACCAGACGTACCCCTCTTCGTCTTGCCGCGCCAAGTCGCCGGTGTGCAACCAGCCGTCGCGATACAATTCGTCGGTCGCCGACGGATCGTTCCAATAGCCGATCGTAGCGGACGGCATTTGCAAAACGATTTCGCCCACTTCGCCGACTGCACAGGCGACGCCCTGCGAATTGACAATTTTCAGCGCTGCGCCAGGCGCCGCAACGCCGAGCGATCCCCATTTGCGTTTTCCAAACCGGGGATTCGCCGCGTAGTAGCAACCAGCCTCGGTCATGCCGGCGCCTTCCATTACCTCCCAGCCGACCAAATCTCGAAAACGATGATGCAGATCGGTCGGCACGCTATCGCCTGAGCCGATCGCATTCTTCAAACTCGGCAGTTCGGTCGGATGCCGCTCCAACCGCTCGATAAAGTCGAGCAAGTCGCTCGCCAGCAAGCCATACTCAGTTACCCCGTATGCCTTAATCAGATCGATCGCTTCATCGGGCTGCGGTTTCATCGCCAAGATGGTCTCGCCGCCGGCCGACAGCGCCGCCATTAGCTGGGTCTGCAGCCCGCCCGCATGACTGATCGGCTTACCAATCAAGACGACGTCGTTCGCATCAAAATGAAACAGGCGGCGCGATTGATCAATTGCCTGGAAAACGCCGTCTTGCGAATGTACGACGCCTTTCGGGCGTCCCGTACTGCCCGAAGTGAATAATATCAGCGCCGGTGCGTCAGGGGGCGTCGGAGCGGGCGATTCCATTTCGCCCGCTTCGTACAGTTCAGAAAATTCGACCGCGTCAGTCCAAGCCCCGCCGACCGCAATGACTAACTCTAATTGCTCGAGATCGGACAGAGCTTGCGTCAGTTGCGCCCGATCGGCATGAAAAACGATCGCCTTCGCCCCGGTTCGTTGCAAAACGTCCCGTGCCTCCTCAGGTACATAGCGATAGTTTAGCGGTACTGCGACGGCTCCAATCTGATAGCAGGCCAACGTCACCAAGACCGCTTCGAGGCAATTCGGCAACAACCAGGCGACCCGATCTCCCGATTCAATCCCCAGTCGCCGCAGGCCAGCGGCGACTTGTCGTACTTGACGGTCCAATTCAGCGTAGCTGATCGCGCTTTGAGCGTTACGAATGGCAATTGCACCGGGCTTTTTCGCCAACGCAAAGTGAAGCAAATTTTGCAGTCGAGTCGATTCGTCTGTCATCGTATCGCCTAATCCCGAGAAGAATGCCATACCTCGCCCACAAGCGAAGTATGGAATTGTAATTGATCGCATCGGTCGCTGCAGAGTGACGCGCATTCCTCTGAATCTGGCTCGCCTTCAGAATCGCGAGTTGCTATGCCGCAACATCTTCGCACGTCGGACGCTGTCGAATGACGACGACCGTTGTCTAACTGACTTGCCCAATCACTATAGAAGCGATCTGATCGATGACCTACGTTAAGCGGCGTCTCCGCAATACTTCTTTCACATTCCATTTGCTTCCGCCGCCGTCTCACGAGATGATGAATGAAAGTACGATCAGAGCGCGGGTTCCCCACCCCAATAAAGGAGGCGAAGCACATGCTCGGCAAACATTCGCGACGCGGATTTCTTCAAAGCGGCGCCATCGTCGGTTTAGGCAACCTTGCGTTTCTACACGGCTTACGTCCTGTTTCGGCCGA
>JBITAD010000151.1:0-3930 GCA_044439945.1 Blastopirellula sp. JB062 | reverse complement strand
CCGTATTTCGCCAGCGTCGTACGCAGTTGCGATTCTTCACTCGCATCTAGCGGGGTCATCGGCAGACGCATCTCGCCCGTGTCGCGAGCCAGCATTTTCATCGCCGCTTTAACCGGAATCGGATTGGTCGCCAACCCCAACATCTCTCGACAAAGCCCGAATAGCTGAAAGTGCAATTTTTGCGCTTCGGCCAGGTTGCCGGCGGCCATCGCCGTAACAAGGGCGATCATGTCTTGCGGCACGATATTGCCGACGACGGAAATGACCCCCTCGCCGCCGACCGACATCATCGGAATCGTCAAGCTATCGTCGCCGCTTAACACGGTCAGATTCGTTCTTTCCAAGACCTGCGACGTTTGATCGAGCGATCCGGTCGCATCTTTGACCAGGGCGATATTGTCAAGTTCCGCCAACTTCGCAATCGTTTCAGGCTCGATATTCTTACCGGCGCGTCCCGGAATATTGTAGACGCATAGCGGCACGTCGACCGCTTCGGCAACCGCTTTGAAATGCTCGTAAAAACCGGTTTGCGTCGGCTTGTTGTAGTAGGGGGCGACCATTAGCGCCGCGTCGGCGCCTTCTTTCGCCGCCCACTTGGTCAATCGCAGCGCTTCCGACGTGCTGTTTGAACCGGTACCCGGCATCACTTTGACCCGACCAGCGGCCGTTTCGATGACCGAGCTGATCACTTTTTCGTGCTCGTCATGCGACAAGGTCGGCGACTCGCCGGTGGTGCCTACCGGGCAAAGTCCCTTTACGCCTGCCGCAATCTGAAAATCAACTTGCTGCTTCAGGCGATCATAATCGACCTTGCCGTCTCGAAACGGAGTGACGATAGCGACCCAAACGCCAGCAAATTCAGAACCTTTTCGCGACATTACTCTCACCGCTACCGACGGAAATCAGAAAAAACGTGTTACAAATATGGTGCAAGCCGACGATTTCGACAACAGGGGGCCGTTAACCGGCGACCAATTGTTTCATGTCGCGGACCGCTTTTTCGAGGCCTACCATGATCGAACGCGCGATAATGCTGTGCCCGATGTTCAATTCGCTCATGTTCGGAATCGCAACGATGGGCTGAACGTTCGAGTACGTGAGTCCGTGTCCGGCCAGCAATTCCATCTCCAGTTCGCAGATTTGTTTCCCTGCGCGCGTTAATTTTTCGAGTTCGGCTTGTTGCGCCTCTCCACGAGTCAGCGCATATTGTCCCGTGTGCAACTCAATCGCCGATGCGCCTAGCTTTTTCGCCATTTCTAGCTGTGCAGGTTCCGGGTCAAGGAACAAACTGACGGCGATTCCGGCATTTTGCAGTTGTTTTATCGCGGATTCAATCTTTCCCGGCTGGCGCAGCAGATCGAGCCCTCCTTCGGTCGTTACTTCTTCGCGTCGCTCAGGCACCAAGGTGGCTTGATCCGGTTTCACCTCGCAGGCGATCGCCATCACGTCTTCGGCCGTCGCCAATTCTAGATTCAGTTTGACTTTAGCCGTTTCGCGAATGAGCCTTAAATCGCGATCTTGAATATGACGCCGGTCTTCTCGCAAATGCAGGGTGATACAGTCAGCGCCTCCCATCTCGGCCAATGCGGCTGCCCAAACCGGGTCCGGCTCGTTCGTTTTGCGAGCCTGCCGCACGGTGGCGACATGGTCGATATTGACTCCCAATTTGGGCATATCCGTTGTACCTCGGAAGATCGCGAAATAGTAAGAATTGTGGCTTGAGAACTGATTCTACGCCGACAGGGCTTTTCCGCCAGCAGGACATCAGTCGCAATAAAAAAGTTCGCGAGCGGGATTATGGCGACGCGACGCCCGAATTTTCGATTGCGTCAAGCCACTCGCACTGAGCGTCTGCAAGGAGACTGGCTCCATGATTGTCGGCAGCGCTGATTTCAAACTCCAATTCTTCGGCGGCAAAATGCCCACGCAGATAGTCCGCCGCCGCTTCCGCTTGTCGGCAATCTTGGCAGACGGCGAAGATCGTCGGCCCCCACGAGCTTTGCCCCACGCCGCGAACGCCGAAAGCTTGCAGTGCGTCGACCGTTTGCTGACTTAAGCGATTCAGGTAAGCGCCCCCCTGCACTTTCACGAAACAATTGCCGGCGATTTCTCCGTAACGAAACAGCGAGTCGGAAAATCGCTCGAAATCGTGGTTCCGCAGAGCCGGGCTCATTTCGTCGTAAAGAATTCGTTTTAATTGCGCAGTTACGCTGGCTGGGACCGGCGGAAGTTGTCGAAACGCGGAGTTCTCGGCAGAGCCGAAAATGCCGCTTCGTTTCGCTTGAAACGCCAGCAAGAAGGTCCAATCTTGAGGAAACTCGACTCTTGTTTCGAGGGGCGAGAGTCGCCCCGGTTTTTCGACGCCTCGTTCGGCGATAAACCCCCCTTGCCGAAAGCCGTAGCAACCGACGGCCGATCGTGCGCCACGCCCAACCGAAGCGGCCAACACCTGAGTCGACGCTTGGTCTGACGAGACGGCGCAATTCAAGAGCGTAGCGACGCCCAGTCCCAATTGGGTGCCTAACCCAAGCCCGACATGCTGTCGCGGCGATTGTATCGTGCGAATCGCGACGCGCGGCAACGGCAGATTGCGGTAGCGACTCCACCTTTCGGCAAATTCGCGGATTCGCCCCGCGGCGGCTCCGTACGCCGCAAATTGTCTCGCATGATCAAGCGTCAGTCGCAGCGCCGGCCGTTTGATCATTACGCCGCATCCGCCATATGCAGCGACGGCGGCATTGCCGAACGACAATAGACCGAAGTGTAATCGACTTGGCGTGCGTAATTCGAGCAAGGGACTAGCAAAGCGAAAAGTGCGAACGAGCGGACTACGTTTAGTGTAACGCTTGTCAGCGGTCAGGAGAAATCGTAGGACCGTCAATCTGGCTTTTGGCGGCGGTCACATAGTCGCAAATCAGCTGAAAGGCGTCACTTTCGGCCGTTCCGCCGGTTTTTTCTACCAAGGGTCGAAGTCGCTGCAGATCGGTTTCGATCTCGGAAAGCGGCAATAAATGAATCCTCGTCGCCAAAATCGCTCCCTCGACCACGGCATGCAGCGCCCGGTTGAGACCGAAAAAATCACGATTCTTGCCGTAGGCGATCACTTGGCACTCAATCGACGCTCTCTCTTGCGACTCGTCCCAGTCATCCGGCTGCAGCGCGTACCAACGACACGCATTTTGTAAGATCACGCCGGCGGTCTTCTCGCATCGGGTCGTCGGCCCAATCAACGTTTCGGTCGCCGCGCCGATCGCTGCGGCCGCCAACAGTTTGACATCATCGGTTACATGCATGACGACCGGCGAACCGCGACGAAGATTTTCGTACGTCTGCGAACTGCGAAACGGCCGCAGGCGAACGCGTTGAAATTGCCGATCGACTTGCGGCCCCATCGGAGCGACGTTCAAACGCCCATCTTCGCAGATCGTCGTGACCAGGCCTTCCAGCACTAAGCGTCGCATTGGCCGAACTCAGTAGTAAAAGGGAACGTTGGTGGGCGAGAGCGTCGGCGATATCTCGCCTTGCTTTTGATCGGTCGAAACTTCGCTGCGGCGTGCGGACTCGATGCCGGCGCATTGTAAAAAATTGCCGATCATCCCCAAACCGTTCTCGGTCAAAATCGACTCGGGATGAAACTGCAATCCGTAGATGGGTCGAGCGACATGACGAATCGCCATCACCGAGCGATCTTCGGCCGCAGCGATGATTCGCAGCGAATCAGGCAACGATCGTCGATCGACCGCCAACGAATGATACCGTCCGACGCGCAGCAAATCAGGAAGCCCCGCAAAAATCGGATCGGAATCGTGACGCACCAACGAAGCCCGGCCGTGCATCGGCTCTGGCGCACGGACAATTTTTCCCCCCAACGCGGCGGCAATCGCTTGATGCCCCAGACACACCCCCAATATAGGCAGGACGTCGACAACC
>JBITAD010000150.1:0-3933 GCA_044439945.1 Blastopirellula sp. JB062 | reverse complement strand
CGTTCTCCAGTTGTTTGGCGCACGCGATCAACATGTTCGTCGTATCCGCGAATCGCTTGGCGTCACGATTACGCACCGTGACGGGCAAGTGCGCATTGCCGGACGCGAAGTCGCCGTCGCGCAAGCGACGAAGGTGATCGAAACGCTACGTAAAAAAGTAGAGCGTCAGGGATTGATCACGACTGATGAAGTTGAAGATTCGCTTGCGGACGTAACCGGCGAGTCCCCCAAGCCCAAGACGTTGCCGATCAGCGTTTTTAAGAAAACCCAGCGCGTGACTCCGCTGACTCCAGGTCAAGCGACCTATATCGAAGCGATGCGCGAACACGAAATGGTTTTCGCCTTGGGGCCTGCGGGAACTGGTAAGACCTATTTGGCGGTCGCTCTCGCGGTGGAATCGCTGATGGAGCAAAAGATTCGCAAAATCGTCTTAGTGCGACCCGCAGTCGAAGCGGGCGAGCAACTTGGGTTTTTGCCCGGAACATTGCACGAAAAGATCAATCCTTACCTGCAGCCGATGCTCGATTCGTTAAGCGAAATGATCGATCGAGAGCAGATCACTCGCTATATGGAGCAAAACGTGATCGAGGTGATTCCGCTGGCATTTATGCGCGGCCGAACGCTGAACGACGCGTTTATCATTTTGGACGAAGCGCAAAACACGACGGTGGCCCAGATGAAGATGTTCTTGACCCGCATGGGGAAGAACTCGCGGATGGTCATCTCGGGCGATGCGACGCAAAACGACTTGCCGCCGCATGTCGGCAGCGGGTTAAGCGATGCGATTCTACGCCTGAAAGATATTCAGGGGATCGGTCAGATTCATCTGACGCAAGCTGACATCGTACGGCATGCTCTCGTACAAGAGATTGTGAACGCGTATGAACGGGGACCGAATTCGACTTAGTCCGAAGTAAGCCATGCCGCCCCATATCAAATCGAAAACTCGTTCCGATCACGTCAGCAGCATCGTTCTTCGACCGGGCGCAATGCATCGTTGGCTAGCGCAACTGCAACGTCCTGAAAATGCGGCCATGGTGGCGTTGACCGCCGTCGCCGCTTTGTTGTTATGGGCGGTGACCGTCGCGTGGATGCCGCCGTTTTCGTTTCGCCAGGATTTCGTGCCTCCGCGCGACGTCGTTTCGCGCGTCGATTTCGCCGTGCCTGATCCGGCCGGCGACCAACGTGCTCGCGACGCCGCGGCCGCTAATGCGCGGACCGTGTATGAAAATGATCCGGCGCCTCTAGAGCAGATGCGAGGAAAGTTGCAATCTGCGCTGGCACGCATCGTCTCGGCCAAAGAGTATACGCCTGAGATCGCCGCCGCTTGGGAAGAGTTTTTAAAGACGCCGAAGTCGCCCGATCAAGCCTTGCCCGATACGGAAAAACGGCGACATTTTGACAACTTTCATACTTTTTACGCCAAAGAAGGCAAACTGACCGCGCTCGAGCAAGGCGTTGCCGCGGCGCTGACCAACTTCACGAAAAACGGCCTGATGGACAATAACGATCAGGCCGAGAACAAAGGGAACAAAGCCGAAGTCATCGTCTACCGTAAGGGAGAGCCTGATGTGCGGCGGGTCGTTTCTATATCCGACTTGTTGATCGCCCAGGCACGAAACAACCTTAAGAAAAACTTAGAGATCGAACTTAGCCAACTGCGAGAAGAAGAGTCGAACGCCGAAGTTATCGATCCCATCTATCACTGGATCAGTGATAATCTGCCGAGCACGTTGACGAAAAACGAGATCGCGACCAATACCGAGCGGCAAACGACGATTGATAAGGTTGAGCCTGTCATGCGGCATATTCCCTCGGGCGAAGCGCTTGCCAAGGGAGGCGTTCCGCTGGAGGGCGAAACTTTAAAGTTGCTGCGGAGCGAGCACCAGGCCTATTGCGATAGCTTGCCCTGGACCAAACAGGCATGGCGCTCTTTGGCGATCTTCGGCATGTTCGTCGCTCTAGCCACATTGTCAGGCGTTTATCTCGCGTTTAAATCGCCGCAAGTACTGCGAACGGTACGCGACTTTTTAATGTTTATCATGCCGGTCGTCGCAGCGGTGGCGCTTTGCTATTGGATCGATGACGCCTGGCGAGCCGAACTGGTGCCGCTGATGGCGCTCGGCATGTTGTTGGCCATTGTCTATCGTCAAGAGTTGGCGTTGTTGGTTTCGGCATGTGCGACGTTGGCGGTCGTGTTTTTGGTGGGCGAAGGCCTATCGACGTTTGTGACGATTGCGGCCGCCACGGCGACGGCCATTTTGATGACGGTTCGGATTCGCAGTCGCACCAAGCTGATCTTTGTCGGTGTTTGGGCCGCGATGGCGGCGTTTGCGACGCAGTTGGGCGTAGGGGTCGTCGTTGGGCAACCGCTCGGCTTACGATTGTTCGAGATCGCCGCATGGCAAGGCGTGTGGGCGATCGTCACCGGATTTTTAATGACCGGTATTTTACCGTTTATTGAAAAACGGTACGGCGTCTTGACCGATATCAGCTTGCTCGAACTCGGGGACGCCGCTCACCCGCTGTTGCAAGAGCTCGTGCGTCGAGCTCCGGGCACTTACAACCATTCGATTAACGTCGCCTCGATCGCCGAAGCGGCGGCCGATGCGATCGGCGCGAACGGACTGCTTGCGCGCGTGGGGGCCTACTTCCACGACATCGGCAAGATGATGAAACCGGAATACTTTATCGAGAATCAGTCGGGCGAAGGGAATCGTCACGCGTCGTTGCTGCCGGCGATGAGCACGCTGATCATTATCGCGCACGTCAAAGATGGCGCCGACTTGGCGCGCAAGCATAAATTGCCGCGGGCGATTATCGATTTTATTGAGCAGCACCACGGTACGACGCTGGTCGAGTATTTCTATCGCGAAGCGAGTCGCCGCAACGAAAGCGATCCTTCCAGTACCGAAGAGGTCGACGAAAGCAGTTATCGTTATCCCGGGCCGAAGCCGCAATCGAAAGAGGCCGGCGTAATGATGATCGCCGACATGATCGAAAGCGCCAGCCGTACGCTTGTCGATCCGACTCCGGCCCGCATCGAAAACCTGGTCGAAGAGTTGACGATGAAGCGTCTGTTAGACGGTCAATTCGACGAATCGGGGTTAACGCTTTCCGAATTGCGAAAAATTCAAGATAGCGTTACGAAGAGTTTGACGGCCGTCTATCATGGCCGCGTCAAGTATCCCAATCAACAACGAGCCTAGATCTTCTTATGGATGACGTGCCTGATGACGAGGCGGTCGAAATAACGCGTCGTACGCAATATGCGGCGCCCTCTGACGAAGCGATTCGCCGGGCGATTGCGGCGGTCTTTGCCGGAGAGTCGATTCAAGCTTATGAAGTCAGCGTTGCGCTAGTCGATGACGCCGAGATTCATCAGGTGAACCGGCGTTTTCTCGAGCATGATTACCCGACCGACGTCGTCACGTTTAATCTTTCTTCAGACGAGCGACTGCTGGAAGGGGAAGTCGTGCTGAGCTGCCAGTATGCCGCCGCCGAAGCGGAAAAATATGGCTGGGCGGCGGAGCACGAAGCGTTGTTGTACGTCATCCATGGGGCGTTGCACCTGGTCGGGTATGATGATCATGAAGACGAAGACCGTTTGAAGATGCGACGTTTGGAACGCGACTATTTGGAACGGATCGGTCTTGAACCGCCGCCCTCGCATCGCCAGGCCGAATCATCCTCGGCGCCGGGAGGCTCGGCTCGATGACATCGCCGCTCTTATTTTGGATCTCTTGCGTCGGCGCCGCCTTTATGATTTTGGCGGCGGTCACCGGCCGGGTCTTGCACGATTTAAGCTGGCACGAATTAGAAGAATTTTGCGAGCGACGGCGACAAATACGTTGGTTTCGTACGATTCACGAAAATCACGACGACGCCGGCTTTGCGGCCCAATGTCTGCAAGTTTTGGGGACGTCGTTCTTT
>JBITAD010000149.1:0-3935 GCA_044439945.1 Blastopirellula sp. JB062 | reverse complement strand
CTATGAAACTTGCATCGCGCTCATCTGCTTTAACAAGGCGAATAAGAACGGCAAGTATGACGAGATTGTCAAAAACGCTGAGAAATTTGTCCGTGGAGTGCAGATCAGCGACACCGACGGCGTTGGGGAAGACGACGTCAACTACGGCGGTTCCGGCTATAGCGGCAAAACGCGCCCAGACTTGTCAAATACCGCTTTTCTGATGGATGCCCTCGTGTCGAGCGGCGCCGACGAAGAAGACGAGGCGATCCAAAAAGCGTTGATCTTCGTCAGTCGCTGCCAAAATCTGGAAAGCGAACACAACACGACCAAGTTCGCCGACAAAGTGAACGACGGCGGTTTTTATTACACTCCGGCGGTCAGCGGAGACCAGGGAGACCGTGGAACGCCGAACGGAGGTTTGCGCAGTTACGGATCGATGGGCTACGCCGGCCTAAAAAGCATGATTTACGCCGGGGTCGACAAAGAGGATCCGCGCGTCAAAGCGGTGCTGGAATACGTCCAGAAAAATTTTGACGTTTCCGCCAATCCCGGCATGGGGCAAGCCGGCGTTTTCTATTACTTTCAAACGTTCGCCAAGGCGTTGAACGCTTTGGAACAGCCGACCATTACCGACGCTTCGGGCGTCGCCCATGATTGGCGGAAAGAATTGTTGGCCGAACTCGCCCAACGTCAACGCGACGATGGATCATGGGCCAACAGCAACACGCAATGGTTAGAAGGAGACGCCAATCTGGCGACCTCGTTCGCACTGCTCGCATTGGCCGACGCCCGCGAACAAAAATAACGGATCTCTTTCAACGATGAACCCAAAGAAAAGGCTTGCGTCGAGGCCATGACGCAAGCCTTATCGAGGACGCCCGTCGCGACGAGCGTCCGCCTCTTCGTTTTTTTCATCGCTACGACGTCAGCGGCGACGCATCCTCTTTTTGAAACGGTCGCAGCCCTAGGGTTTCGACGACGACGCAATAGAGAGCCGGAATGACGAACAGCGTAAGCAACGTCGCCACCATCAATCCGAAGATCATCAGCCAAGCCATCCCTTCCCAAAGCGGGCCGCCGGCAATTGCCAACGGCAACAACCCGCCCACCGTGGTCGCCGTCGTTAAAAAGATCGGCATCAAGCGTTGGCGTCCGGCCTCGACCAACGCGTCGCGAAACTGCCAAGGCGTCATTCCGAGAATCGGCCCGCCCGATGCGGCGGCCGCGCGTTCTCGAATAACGATGTCGGCGAATTCCATAAAGATAATGCCGGCGTTTAGCACGATGCCGAAAAGCGATAAGACGCCTAATTGCGGCATAAAACCAAGCGGATTCGACGTGATCCAAAGCCCGAAAATAGATCCGATCATCGCCAGCGGAAGCGTGCCGACGATGACCAGCATTTTCGATAAACTGTTGAATTGCACGATCAACAGCAACACGATGACGACGAACGAAAGCCCAAACGACTTAAGCATCTTGCCTTGAGCTTTGATCGATTCTTCCATGGCGCCGCCGATCTCAACCCGATATCCGGGCGGCAACTGCGCTTGCAATTCTTTCATCTCCGGCGAGTTCATCACCCGCATCGTAATATCGTTGCCTGATGCGCCCGTCTCGACGCGCGAACGGATCTCGATCGTTCGGTTCATATCACGCCGATCGATAATCGCCGGTTCCCACGAGGCCGAAATGCCGGCCACGGCCGATAACGGAATCTTCCCTGCGTCTCCTTCGACGTAGGCCGATTCGATATCGGCGATCGAACGTCTCCCCTCGGGACGCAACCGGAAATAGACGGGCACCTGATGATCTCCTTCGCGGAAGGTCGTCAAAAGCCGGCCCGAGTAGTAAGCGTTTAACGTGTCGGCGATTTGCGAATTGCCGACTCTCGACAAACTCGCTTTATCCGGATCGACGTTGACTTTCAGTTGATAACCTTCGACGCCCCACGAGTCGTTGACGTCCCAAGTTTCAGGCTGGGCTTCGACCATCGCTTTGACTTGACTGGCGATCGGACGCAGACGTTTTAGATCCGCAAAACCGTCTCCTACCACGCGTAAGACGACCGGATCGGCGGGCGGCCCTAAAAACAATTCGATCGGCACGACGCGTGCGCCGACGATCGGTTGCAAGCCGAGTTGCGGATCGCCTTGCGTCGAAACGGCGCGTAGTTTTTCGGCATATTCGTGCGTTAGCTTGCCGTCGGTCGTGTGGATTAAGATTTCGGCGTAGTTCGGTTTACGCGGCTCAGGCTCCCACGACAGGTACCACCGCGATCCGCCGCCGCCTACTAAAGTGCGCATCGATTCGAGTCGCTGGCGTTGATTTCCTTCGGCATCGACATAGGGAGAGAGTTGGCGAATCATGTCCTCGACTTTTTTCGCCGTTTGGTCGGTCTGATCGATCGTGGCCGTCTCCGGCAGCCAAATTTCAACGACGAACTGATCGCGTTGCGTCAACGGAAAGAACTCGCTGCCGACCGGCAAACGCATCGCCAAAATCAAGATGCCGACCGCCAACGCGATCGTGGCGAACTTGTATCGCAAAGCGACGCGCCCTAAGAAAACGTAACTGCCGTAGATGACGCCGTGCCCCTCGCTGCGCGTTTGCTCCGGTTTTCTGAAGCGTTTGCCGCACCATGCCATCAGCCAGGGAATCGGCGCCGTCGGGCCGTTCGGATCTTTCGGGGCTCGAATGAACGCCGCGGCTAAGATCACGCAAAACGTCATCGCCAAGATCCAACTGACCCCCAACATCACAGACAACGTCACCGGCAAGCCGTAGATAAACTCGCGGTTCGCGCCATCCATAGCGATCAGCATCGGCACGAAGGCCGCGATCGTGGTCAACGTACCGTTAAGCATCGACGCCCCCAACATCTGAGCGCCGGAGACGGCGGCCTTGGCCGGCGACATTCCGGCCATTTGATTGGTGCGCGCCTGATCGCATATCTGCACGGCGTTATCAACCAGCAAACCGAGAGCGATAATCATTGACGCGAGCGACATTTGCTCGAGCTGAACCTCAAACAGCGTGATGACGCCGATCGAAGCCAACACCACAAACGGGATATTCGCCGCCATCACCGCAGCCGTTCGAAATCCGACCACCAGATAGACTACGACGATGACGATCAAAATCGCCTCGATAATATTTAGGATCACGTCCCAAATTCGGGTCTTAACGCTATCGGACTGATCCGAAATGATCGTCACGCCTAAATCTGGCGGCAGCGAGCCGACGGTATTCTGCATCTGATCGACCTTGGCTTTGGCCGATTCGCAGATATCGATGATGTTCGAGCCTGACTTCATCGTTACCGCGACGATCACCGCGGTTTGCGACAGATCCTTATCGCCGTATCGGCAAATGAGCGGCGGCGGGTCAAGATAGTCGCGCCGGACGCTCAAGCCGAGACTTTCTAGATACACGTGATTCGCCGCCCGATCGGTTGCGGAAAGCGCAGCGATGATCGAATCGATCTCGCGAACGGCGTCAAGTTCGCCTCCCGGCTTGACGAAAAAACGCCCATCGTCGGCGTCTATGGTTCCGCCAGGGGCGACGATATTGCGCGACGAAACCAGCGATTTTAATTGCGAAGAGGTCAATTGCAGTTGCGACCAATTGCCCGCGTCGGTCTCGATATAGATCGCTTCGTCTAAAACGCCGAAGCGATCTACTTTGGCGATGCCCGGCAGCAGTCGCAACGCATCCCGAATTTGTTCGGAAAACAGGTCGATTTCGCGCGGCGAATAGGCATGAGCAGGATCGATTTCGTCCGCTCCTGGCAACGGTTTTTGATGCACCGCGAACAAGATGATATTCGTATCGCCGAACTCGTCATTGACGACCGGCGATACGTTCGGCTCCGGCATTTGCACGTTTGCGATCCGGGCGCGCACCTTGTCCCAAACTCCGTCGACCAGACTGCCGGGCAACGCATCCTCTAA
>JBITAD010000148.1:0-3939 GCA_044439945.1 Blastopirellula sp. JB062 | reverse complement strand
ACATTCTCCGTTTCCGACCACTGGGTCGGCACGCCGCTCGCCTGACTGACGCCGTCTCCCGCTTCGCCCCGAAATTGGGGCCAAGCCTCAGCGGCCGATGCAGATGCAGCGCCGAGGCTTGCAAGCAGAGCGGCAAGTGCGTAGCGAAAGCGGTAAGTCATCATCGTTCGGCAACCTCATCGAAAACAGGAGAATCGGATAGCGACGAGTCTTCGCGATCAAGGTATCGCTAATCGAGATGGCAGCCTCCGCCGCCGCATTGGGGCCCGCCGCAACCGCCCATCAAACTGGGCGGAGCGCACATCGGCAAGCTTTGCGAGCCGCCGCTTGAATGGGCCGCCGGCACGCTCCACGCTTTTTCGAGCCGAGTCGAGCCGCATTGAGGGCAAACGGGCGTCTCCTCGCCGCGGACCAAGATTTCGAACTTCTCAGTACACTCCGTACAAACGTATTCAAACAGCGGCATCGCGTCGCAACTCCTTGAGAATCAAATTTCCCTCACCAGGAAGCATGCCTTATCTTAGGGGCGCAGTTGTCTCTCGAAAACGCCTTATCCCACGAAATATTATGCCTCATTCTCACAATATGTCGCCAATCAGCCGGCAGCAAGCTCGTATGATCGACCAAGTTGCGATCAACCGCTACGGCGTGCCCGGCGCCGTGCTGATGGAAAATGCGGCCCGAGGGTGCGCCGAGATTCTCGCCGCACGCCGTCCTCGCCGCGTGATTCTCTGCTGCGGCAAAGGAAATAACGGCGGAGACGGCCTCGCGATGGCCCGCCATTTAGATCTGCTAGGCGTAGCGACGCAAACGCTGCTGTTTTCTTCTCCAGACGAAATTCGCGGCGACGCCGCCCTTCAATTAAACATCGTCCGACAAGCCGATTTGCCGCTCGAAATCGTCCCGGCCGAGGTCAGCGATGCGGCGCTCGACCAACTCTTGCAAAACGCCGACTGGATCGTTGACGCGCTGCTAGGGACCGGCGTTCAAGGAAAACCGCGAGCGCCGCTCGACCAGGTCATACGCGCCATCAATCGCAGCGGCGCGCAACGCATGTCGATCGATCTGCCAAGCGGACTAGACTCCGATACAGGCACGCCGGCAGATCCTACGATCGCGGCCAGCGTAACCGTAACGATGGTCGCCCCCAAGCTTGGCTTTTCCGCCAACTCGGCGAAACCGTATCTGGGCGAAGTCCTTACAACCGGTATCGGCGCGCCGCAAAAAGCGATCGAAACGGCGCTGAAAGAAGCGGCGGCCGACACCTAACCGCCGCTTCGGTTCGCATCTTGCTTACGGCGTTAAACGCCCACGGGGTTATGCCGTCCAGTCTCGCTCTGCCCGCGACAAGATCAAATTGGCGTCCGGCGCATCGACAAACGTTTCCTTAACCGGGTCAAACGTCAACTTGCGCTGAAACATCCAAGCGGCGGCGGCCGCATGACACGCAATATGCGACCGTCGCATCACATCTTGATTGGCAATCGGCAGTTTACGCGTTCGCATGCAATCAAAGAAGTTTCGCGCATGTGCCGAAACGTCGAGCCCACGAATGCGCTTGGCCGCCTCGGGAATCTCTTTTTCCAAAGCTTTCGACGATACGACGATCTCGCCGCTATCGCCCGTTTCGACCGAACCTTGATCGCCGACGAACCGAACCGGGCACGTTCCTAATCGAGTGATATAGTGCGGCGCGCGATCGCCGAACGGTTCGGGCAGAAAATCGAGCACCAATTTTACGCCGTTTTGATAACGACAAACGATCCCGTTTTCGTTCGGCTCGTACTCGATCGGCATCGTGTCGTCAGCCTGGTTCGCCCATTGGCAGAGATCAAGCGTATGTGCGCCCCAGTCAAGTAAGCGAGCGCCAGATTCAAAGTCCCACTGGCCGCGCCAGCGTCCTTTCACATATTGCTCGTTGTATGGGCGCCAAGCGGCCGGGCCGAGCCACATGTTCCAGTCGACGATCTCGTCCGCCGGCTGCGGCTGCCCCGGCAACCAGGTATTGTCGAGCACCGGCATATAAACCGACGCATGCATGGTTTGCAGCTTCCCAAGCTTTCCTTGCTGCGCCAGTTCGACCGCTTTCTGAAAATTCGGCACGCTCCGTCGTTGCGTACCAGCCTGAAACACCTTTTTTTCGCGATGCATCGTATCGGCCAACCGCTGACATGCGTCAATCGAGATGCCGCACGGCTTTTCGCTATAGACGTCTTTCCCCGCTTCAGCGGCCAGGATCGATGCGGCAGCATGCCATCGATCGCCAGTGGCGACAATCACCGCATCAATGTCTTTGCGATTTAAAAGTTCGCGAAAATCACGGTACAGTTGACAATCTTCGTCGCCGTAGTGACCGTCGACTAACTTTTTGCCGGCGTCGCGGCGGTCGGCTTGCACGTCGGCGATCGCGACGCAGCGAACATCTTTAAACTTTAGCATCGCTTTCAGATCGTACGTGCAGCGCGGGCCGATGCCGACGACGCCGAGCGTGATCCGTTCGCTTGGGGCGACGTTGCCGTCACGCCCCAATGCGGAAGAAGGGATAATCGTCGTCAATGAAGCGGCCGCGGCAGTCGTCGATAGCAAAAAATCGCGACGCGAAGCAGTATTAGGCAGGGACATCGGAATCAGTTCCTTGTCAAAGGGGTGGGAAGGGAATAACGGCTGTCGCAACATGCGACGACTTAACGCTTTTCCGCAGTCAAAAGCGTCTCGCCAGGATTTTCGTATAAAGTGCGAATCGCTACTTCGTCGAGCG
This sequence comes from Blastopirellula sp. JB062, assembly GCA_044439945.1. Classification (GTDB taxonomy): domain Bacteria; phylum Planctomycetota; class Planctomycetia; order Pirellulales; family Pirellulaceae; genus Blastopirellula. The sequence continues at coordinate 1,181 of JBITAD010000148.1, read as the reverse complement.
CCCGGCCGTAGATTTGCACGTCGTCCAGTTCGCCGCCAAGCGATTGCGGTTGTTGAATATGATTCGAAGGCAAAAACCCTAAATAGGCGACCGTCGGGTTCTCTAGATCAATCGGCGCCATCGCCCGCGTGTTGATGACCACTCCAGTCCGTTTCGGTTCGATCAGGGCGCGACCGTCACGATAAATTGTGACGTTGCCGCCGCTGTACGAAACGGCGACGTGATACCAACGATCGGCTTGCCAACCCGAGACTCCGGCCGATATGCGGTCGAACGAATCGCCTTGGCCCCAACCGTAATACAACCACGAACCATGTAATTCAAACTGAACCCGTTGCCGCCGCGTGCCGTCGGATACCGAAAATACGATGTCATCCGCATTGCGCACCCAAGCCGTCAGCGTAAACGCGCTGGTCTCGGTCAACGCTTCCAGGTGCTGGCTAAAGTCGACGTAGCCGTCAGTTCCTAGCCGCAAAGCGCCGCCCACCTTGCCCGACATCGAGCGCGCCTTGGTCGGAACGTTTAATTCGCCATGCCGCTGATGTGCGGATGAGTCAAGCACGACCTGATCTTCGCCGTTATCGTCGAGTTTCCAATGGGCGAGCAAACGCGGGTCGAGCGTATCGCCCACCTTTTCCGTGATCTTTCCTGAAGCGGCGATCGATGCCGACTGTCCGCCGCTAAGCGACTGAATGCGTTGTGCCGCCCCGGCGTTCGCAAGATGCAGGTCGACTAGGCCTTCGACGACGTCAATCTCGGCCGAACCCGATTGCCGATCGACCGACAAGTCAAACGCGGTACCTAAATCAACCACTTCCATCGACGCCGTACCAACGGCAAAATCTCGTGCGCTCTCTGGAGCGTACACTCGGACGCTGCCGTAATTCAAAAAACCGCGCAGCGGCGAATCGACCGCAAACGACGCAGGCCCCGAGATTTGAACGACGGCGCCGCTGCGAAATGTCACCTCGATAGTTCCGGCGTCAAATTCGAGCCACCCTTTCTGCAGCGGAGAACCAATCTCCAGGCGACCATCGGCGACGGCGTCCCACGCCACGTCCTCGCCGATTGACGTCAATCTGGCGATCTCGGCCGCTTGCGACGATTGAGCAATCGGCGGGTTAGGCGTTTCGCCCTGATTCCCCCAACTTGCCGGAACGCCTACGCCTATCGGATATCCG
>JBITAD010000147.1:0-3948 GCA_044439945.1 Blastopirellula sp. JB062 | reverse complement strand
CACGCTTCGCAGTCGATGCATTCTTCCGGGTGAATGTAGAGGATTTTGTCCCCTTCATAGAAACATTCGACCGGGCAAACGACTACGCAATCGGTATACTTGCACCCAAAGCAGGGCTGGCAAACTACGTGAGTCATCGCTTTTCCTATTTCTCCTTGCGAATGCGTCGCGAATTAACGGCGGGCCCGCCCGCGTTGTGGTGCGAAAAATCTTGAGGTTTATTCCGCAGGCGGCATTTTCACCGAAAGTCTTATCGTAGAACAGCTTTACCGTAAGTTATCCCTGCTATAATGGACTGTCAAGATAGACTAGCGTCGTCAATTGCTTCGGGCAATCTTGCCTCAGGAGGGGGCTCCAAATAGAATCCCGCCTGGGTGGAGTTTCTTCCATCCGGCCGAATTATCTCTCCCTTGCGAGGCCGAAGTGGCCCTAACTGAAACTGATCGCAATTTGCTCGACAGTTGCCTTACCGGCGAGCCCTGCGCTTGGGAGGCGCTGGTTGACCGATTTATCGGCTTGGTGATCCATGTCGTCGATCATACGGCACGGGCCAAAGGGGTCGATATTACGGTAGAAGATCGCGAAGATTTGGCGGCTGACGTCTTTGCCCGCCTGGTCAGAAAAGATTTTCGCATCTTGCGAGATTTTCGCCGGAAATGCAGCCTGGCGACTTATTTAACGGTGATCGCTCGGCGGGTGACGATTCGCCAACTGCACCGCCGGATTCGCGAACGATCGCTTCAATTCGCCCTCGACGGCGAACCGAAGACCCCCATCACTTGGACGGTCGAGCAGCGGGTTGAAGATCGCGATCAGATCGAAGCATGGCTCGAAGCCCTTTCGGGGCTCGAAGCCGAAGTGGTACGCCGCTTCCATCTCGAAGGGCTTTCTTACGAAGAAATCAGCCGGCAATTAGGAATCCCGGTCAATTCGGTCGGACCGACCCTTTCTCGCGCTCGTCTCAAAATTCGCCGTAATAATTCGGCCGATTCCGTCTTTAAATAATCGGAATCGACGACAAAGAAAGAAATCGAACTAAATGTCGGCGCTCGCGCTCATGCTGAAACTCAAAGAAGCGCGAACCGGCCAGTCGTCGGCGGTGACCAACCAAGCGAACCGTCGCTGGGCGGCGCACCGGCTTTGCTCGCGGAGTCGGATTTTCTTCGTTTCCATCGGCCAGGGCTGAAGCGGAACGCGGAAATTGCCGAAAATCACAACGAATTCGCGAAAATTAGCTTCTGAAAGATCGCCGTCTCGCTTTCTAGCCAGCTAGGCGAATGCCAGCTAAAATACGCGATTCTTTCGAGCTTTCCCATTCCTCCACCCGCAAGCGAACCAAGGAGCGTTTGATGTCCGCCCCGCTCAACAAGTACAGCAGCCGCGTTACCCAGCCGAAAAGCCAGGGCGCGTCGCAGGCCATGCTTTATGGAACCGGCATGACCGAGGCCGACATGGACAAGGCGCAAGTTGGCATTGCAAGCGTTTGGTACGAGGGCAATACCTGCAACATGCACCTCAATCAACTTTCGGAAGAGGTGAAAAAAGGGGTGGTTTCGGCTGATCTGGTCGGAATGCGTTTTAATACCATCGGCGTGAGCGACGGCATTTCGATGGGTACCGAGGGGATGAGCTACTCGCTGCAATCCCGTGATCTGATCGCCGACTCGATCGAAACGATCATGGGCGGCCAATGGTACGACGGTTTGATCGCTTTGCCGGGTTGTGATAAGAACATGCCAGGCTGTTTGATCGCAATGGGGCGTTTGAATCGCCCGGCGATCATGGTCTACGGCGGAACGATTAAGCCGGGGCTAAACAAAAAAGGGGAAAAGCTCGATATCGTCTCGGCCTTTCAATGCTATGGCCAGTTTCTATCGGAAACGATTACGGAAGAAGAGCGTCGCGAAATCGTTCGCAAGTCTTGCCCCGGCGCCGGCGCTTGCGGCGGCATGTATACCGCCAACACGATGGCGACCGCGATCGAAACGCTCGGCATGACGCTACCCTATAGCAGCAGCATTCCGGCTGAAGATCCGGCCAAGCTCGAAGAATGCGTCGCGGCCGGCAAGGCGATTCGCTACTTGCTAGAGAACGATATCAAACCTCGCGACATTATGACCCGCGACGCGTTTGAAAATGCGATGGTCATGGTGATGGCGTTGGGGGGCTCGACCAACGCCGTGCTGCACTTGATCGCCATGGCGCGTTCGGTCGAAGTCGAGTTGACGATCGACGATTTTCAAGCGGTTAGCGATCGGGTTCCTTTCTTGGCCGATCTCAAGCCGAGCGGTAAATTTGTGCAAGAAGACCTGCACTCGATCGGCGGCACTCCCGCCGTCATGAAATATTTGCTCGCCGAAGGCTACTTGAAGGGAGACTGTCAGACGGTCACCGGCAAGACGCTGGCCGAAAACATCGCCGATCTGCCCGGTTTGAAAGAAGGTCAGACGATCGTGCATTCGCTGGCCGAGCCGATCAAGCCTTCGGGGCACATTCAAATCTTGAAGGGAACGCTCGCCCCGGAAGGCGCCGTGGCCAAGATTACCGGCAAAGAAGGTCTTCGTTTTCAAGGTCCGGCCAACGTCTTCGATAGCGAAGAAGATATGCTGCAAGCCTTGGAAGAGAAGAAGATCAACAAAGGAGAAGTCGTCATCATTCGATACGAAGGCCCCAAGGGAGGCCCCGGCATGCCGGAGATGCTGACCCCCACTTCGGCAATCATGGGCGCCGGTCTCGGCAGCGACGTCGCGCTGTTGACCGACGGTCGCTTCTCGGGAGGTTCGCACGGGTTCATCGTTGGGCATATTACGCCTGAGGCGCAAGCGGGCGGACCAGTCGCCCTGGTGCAAGACGGCGACATCGTCACGATTGACGCCGATAGCAACTCGATCGACGTCGACGTCTCTGCCGACGAAATGGCGAAGCGCAAAGCCGACTGGAAGGCGCCTCCTTACAAAGCGACGCGCGGCACGCTTTACAAGTACATCAAAAACGTGAAAAGCGCGTCCGAAGGTTGCGTGACCGACGAATAAGCCGAAGGCTATCTAGGTGCGGGACAATCTGAACCGGCGACAATAGCGAGGATGCCCCATTCGATCATCCTCGCTTAGCGTTCGGAAGGCGCTCGGCCGTCGCTTACTTAATCAGATAATACTGCCCGCGTAACTTGCAGAGCAGTTGTTCGCCCGGCTGTTGTTGGGCGAACAACGCGTTTTGCCGTTTGTCGTTGGCGGCGACCAGGTCGAAATATTCCTGGCTGTAACGTTCGACCGTTTTAATCTTCTGCCGATCTTTGGCCGGGTCGATATCGCCGGCGCTTTCGGCGATCCAAATGTCGTCGCGCAAGAAGAGCGTTTCGTTACCGATGTTGCGGATGTTGGCCGCGACGACGGTCCGATCGTTCTCGACGTCTTGATAAACGGCGCCGCCAGAATAGGCGTTGGCAGCGGCCGACGGGGTCGGCGGCGCGGCGCCAGGCTTTCCGCCGCTCGCGGGTTTCGACCATCCCAGATTGAAACCGAACGAGCTGCCGGCCTTATCCGCTTTTTGGTAAGCCCCTTTTTGGGCACGCTGGGCGAAAGCGGAACGCCCCGCCGGCGCATTTAGTTTACGCGTTTCGGATTCGGCGAATTCCAGACTGCGTAAACCGCCTCGACGGGCGTCGGCCAAGTCGCTTGCCTTGGCGTTTTCGTCAGCCAGAAACGACGTGTAAGGGGTAATGATGCCGTGCCTGGTCGAGAGCGAGACCAATTCTTTGATCAGTTCGTCATTTTTGCCGTTCAGATCGATCTCGTCGATGATCTCGCCGATACGGCGCATCGCCCACAGTTTTTCGACAAAGGCGTACGTTTGGTCGTCGCTCTCTCGCACAAATTTGGCGGGAAAATCGACGTTCCGTTTTTTACCGTTCACCTTGCCTGCGATGGTGATCTTGGCGTCGCCATGTTT
>JBITAD010000146.1:0-3954 GCA_044439945.1 Blastopirellula sp. JB062 | reverse complement strand
ATCGCGGACGCCGAGCGCGAGGTCGAGGTGTCAGCGATCTCGATGCGGAAGCGGACGTGGCTTACGCTTCGCCGTCCATTTTAATCTCTTCATTGAATTGCAGTTGATTATGAAAGGGATCGATCACGCGCATGCATAGCGCATTGTAGAACGTCTTCTTGACGCTGGGACGATTATAGCGATACTCCTTAGCCGTAATTTCGGCATGCAACGCTTCGACTCCAGTCATCCAGATAAAGATGTTGGCGCCGGGGCTCGAGTCGCCATGATGCTCGCTCAAATGCAGTAACAATCCTCCGCGAGAGACTTGCAGATAGAGCGGAGCGTCTGGATCGAAGCGATGCTCCCAGTCGATCGTAAACCCTAAGAAATCGACGTAAAAACGTTTCGCCTTGTCAACGTCGAAGATTCTAAGGATCGGAATCGTTTGTTGAAACGAGATGGTCATTGGTTTCGAATCTCCTGATGACGCAACTTTGTCGATTCGCTTTTTTACCACGCTGGTGATAAACTTCTATAGATAGCTGGATCAAGCGGGCGGAGTTTTTGACCGGCGACGATGGAAACGTCCTCTCTCGTCAGGCAAGACGAGACGGAGGACGAGATGAAGTCTGTGCGCTGCAACTCCTTCTTTAGCCCCACGCTGCAAATCCGTGGAAACTGCCGATTGCCTTGACCAGCATGCGGTTCAGCCGCCTAGAAACTCTCTATCGAGTCCATTGCGCAAGATGGCGACCGGCGCCATTTTGTTCGTCCTGATTTGCGTTGTTGCGGTGATCGGCTACGTCTCGGCGGGTTGGGATTGGGCTGATTCCATATATATGGTGATCATCACGATTTTCGGGGTCGGCTACGGAGAAGTTCAGCCGGTCGAGTCTCTGCCGCTGAGAGCTTTGACGATCATCGTTATCATCGCCGGCTACGGAGCCGTGATCTATACCGTCGGCGGATTCATGCAAATGGTCGTCGATGGCGAACTGCAAAAGGCGTTAAGGTCGAGAAAAATGACGAGAGACATCGATCAACTGACTAGGCATACCATCCTTTGCGGCGTTGGGCGAATGGGAACGATCCTAGCGCGTGAGTTGTACGCCGAGCGAAAGCCGTTTGTCGTAATTGACGCAGATGATGCGCGTCTGCAAGCGGCCGAATCGTTAGGATATGCGGTCGTCAAAGGAGATGCGACCGAAGAGCATGTTCTCGAGCAAGCAGGCATTCGCCGGGCCGCCGTCTTGGCGACCGTGTTGTCAGCCGACGCGACGAACGTATTTGTGACGATCACGGCGCGCGAAATGAATCCTGATTTAATGATCATCGCACGAGGCGAGAACCCGCGCACCGAAAAGAAATTGATCGGTTGCGGTGCGAACAAGGTCGTGCTGCCGACTGCGATCGGGGCCAAAAAATTGGCTCAGATGATCATTCGACCTTCTGCCGAAAACATGTTGGAGCAATTGACGCATCGTAGCGACATGAACGAAGAGCTAGGACGCATCGGATTGCAGTTTGACGAGTTGCAGGTCGCCGAAAACTCGGCATTAATTCAAAAGCAGCTGGGCGACATCGAACTGCGTAGCAATCATGGTTTTTTGATCGTCGGCATTCGGCGTAATGACGGATCGACGATGCTCAATCCGCCTGCCGAGACTCGGCTTGCCGCTGGAGACATTGTGATCGTCTTGGGGCATGATGATGACATTCCGCAATTGGCCGAACGTTTCAGCGCGTCGTCCGGCAAGATTATGTATCGCGGAGCAATGATCGACTCCGAGTAGCGCCTGTTTCAAAACCTCATTTCCGGATTCGATTTCCAGGTTTTAACAGACCTGCTTCGATCTCCTTGCATTTCGTCAAAATTCGATAATCTCGGGCACGAAAACAGTTTTGAAATCAACTTAAAACGATATTCGTCCCGATTATCGCATCGCATTCCAGTCTTCGCTGCCATATCTTTCGGCGACTAACTCGGCGGTCCGCTTTTGCGGCCATGCGGGCAGCGGTTGGCGTGCGTCCCAGGCGTCGATTAATGCCGCGCGAAGCGCTTCGCCGGTAATCGGCAAATTCGCGACAAATTGCTCGTGCCCTCGTTGCTGTCGATATTCAGGCGTGCGCGGCGGATGACGCAAGCATTCGGCGATGAGCGAAAGGGGAAAATCGTAGAGCAGGGTCCCGTGATAGAGAACGTGATCTCGCTTGACGCGCAAACTATTGCCGCTGAACTTGCGATCGTTCCAGGTTAAATCGCATGTTCCCTGGAACGCGATTCCCTCGATATAGGGATTCAGCGCCGCCAGCATTTTTTCCATCACGTATTGATGGCAATGATCGATCATCCGCAGATCTTCGCGATTAGCCAGGTCAAGCGTAATCGCATACATTAAACAACCTGGGCCCGCGACGATCGCCGCGCCCCCGCTAGTGCGACGCAAAACCGGCACCCCCCGATCTCGACAGGCGGGCAAATTGACTTCGTCGGCGATTTTCGACGCGCGGCCGATCACCGCCAGCGGCAAGTCGGCTTCCCACAGGCGTAAGACGTCTCCTTTTAATTGGCCAGTTTCGTTCGCTTCGAGCAGGGCCTCGTCTAAGGCCAGGTTTTCGGCAGGCGTCGGCAGCGTTAAGTCGAGCAGTTGCATCGGGGCAAATATGATTCAAAAAGCGAATTGGCGAATGTTCTGAGTTTGCCTGCTCCGGCGTTCAGCGCCCAGGGCGGTAGAGCCCGGCCCTTGTAAAATTGGCAGGATCCTTTGAAAATGGCCGCTCGCGCTCTTGTTTTTTGGTCCTAACTTCTTTAGTCGCATGAACATTCTGCAAGCACTACGCGGCCGATTTGACGCCGTTCTGAAGACGATGGTCGACGAGACGACGCCGCTGCTCGACATGATTCGTCCCGCTACCGACGCGAAATTTGGCGACTATCAGGCGAACTGCGCCATGCCGTTAGGGAAAAAACTGGGCAAAAAACCTCGTGAAATCGCCGCCGATATCGTCGAAAAGATCGATCTTTCCGACATGTGCGAACCGCTCGAAATCGCCGGCCCCGGCTTTATTAACATTAAGCTGCAAGATGCCTGGATCGAAGCTCAATTGGCCGCCGCGGCGACGGACGAACGCATCGGCGTACCGCGGGTCGATCAGCCGCGCAAATACGTGCTCGATTACTCTTCGCCGAACGTAGCGAAGCCGATGCATGTTGGGCATATCCGATCGACGGTCATCGGCGCTGCATTGGCCAATACGCTCCGCTTTCTGGGGCACGAGGTGATCTCCGACAATCATCTTGGCGATTGGGGCACGCAGTTCGGCATGATTATCTACGGATTCAAGCATTTTCGCGACGACGAGGCTTATCAAGCGAGTCCTGTCGCCGAACTTTCGCGATTGTATCGCCAGGTGCGCAAAATCGCCGACTATCTTGAGGGGCAAGCTGCGTTGCCGGTTCGTCAGGCGAAGCTGACGCAGCTAATCGCTGAAATTGCCGAGCGTAGCGCGACGCCGCCGACCGGCGATAAGGGGGCCGATAAAAAAGCGGCCAAAGAGTTGCAAAAGCTGCAGCGGCAAGCGAATGAGATGAGTCAAGCGTTAGCCGCTGACGAAGCGAAGTTCGACGCCCTGGCCGCCGATCCCAAATTCGCTCAATTGGCCGCAGATCATGCCGACATCGGCGCCGCCGTTTTAAACGAGACGGCCAAGTTGCACGCCGGAGACGAAGAAAATCTGGCGTTATGGCATGAATTTTTGCCGAAGTGTCGCGAGGATATCCAACGCATCTATCAGCGTCTCGACGTGACGTTCGATTATGAGCTAGGCGAGAGCTTTTATCATGATCAGCTTGCCGCGGTTGCCGCCGACTTCGAGGCTAAAGGGATGGCGACCGAATCCGACGGGGCGCTATGCGTTTTTCTCGAAGGGTTTAAAGCGCCGATGATCATTCGCAAGAAGGATGGCGCGTTC
>JBITAD010000145.1:0-3956 GCA_044439945.1 Blastopirellula sp. JB062 | reverse complement strand
ATAAAAAACTGAACCTCTCGGCGATTGGGATCGTTCGTCAAGATTGTGGCCGATTGACGGAATGGGCCTTCCTTAAATTTCAAAGTCCATTCCAGCTTGATATGCGTTTCTTCGCCGGGAGCGACGCCTGCTTCTTCAAGACCGGCCAGAGTGCAACTGCAAGAGCTGTCGCCGACTTCCAATTGCAGCGGCGCATCGCCCACGTTGCGAATGGTGAACGTGTGAGACGATTTCTCGAAACGTTCCATCGACCCAAAGTTGTATTCCGTTCGTTCAACTTCGACTTTGGGCTGCGGTTCTGAGGAAGCCGTAACGTCGGTGGCATCGGATGCGTTTGTCTGAGACGCTGCGGAAGCGTCGGCGTCGCTAGAGCGAGCGACAGTTTGCGGGTCGCTTGAGGCCGAGTTAGTCGGCGTCACCCACCATGCGCCCAGCAAAACGATCAGAACGATTGCAATCGCAAGCGGAAGTTGATTGAGCATAGTAGGAAAAATCGAGAGTGATTGAAAAAGGAAAAACCTTGGGAGCGAAAGTTCGCTCCCAAGGCAGAAATCGGGCCGGATAAATCGTCACGAGTGACGACTAGCTTTCTTCAAAATCGTTCTTGACGAAACCAGCCGGGGCGATGCTCGGACCCGAGAAGATTTCATAGCTTTCCAGTTCGGTGGTGCTGTCGGTGTAACCCACGTTACGGGCGTTTTCTTCGACGTCGCCGGTGACGGCAAAGCCCGGGTTGAGGAAGCCGTCGCCGTTCAGGTCGCTACCGACTTTGACGCTACCGTCAGCCATCAGGATGTTGCAGCCAGCGCTGTTGCCGCTACCGTGCGTGGCGAACCAGTCACGAGTGTCTTGCAGGAACAAAACGCCGTCATCACCTTCGCGACGAACAACTTCGCCGTCGATCGACGGGGCGACGTCGCCGGTGAACATACCGGAAGCGTTTTCGGTGCTTTCCAGCATGTAAACGCTGCCGCCGTCGTCAGCGGCGCTACCGCCGTAAGCGGCGCCGTCAACTTTTTCGATCAGCGAAAGCTTGCCGCTGGCGTTCAGGAAAGCGGGACCGTCGTTCATGGTTTCACCCAAGCGGGCGCCTTGAACCAGGCCGAGCTCTTCGTTCAGGTCAGCGATCAAGATCGCTTCGCTGGAGTCGCCAGGCGCCGAATCGCCCAACAGCGGCAAGGCGCTGGACGGAATCGGGGCGTTTTCGATCGCCGACAAGCGGATGCCGTAATAGGCGCCGCGGACGCCCGAAGCGTTACCACCTTCTTTGGCGCTCTTAGAAGCGTCAAAACCATTGGCGATGACGCCGGTGCCGTCATCGATCGAAGTCGTCAACAGTTGTTCACGCGAGGCGAACCAGCTGCTGGCGTAGTTCGTGCTGTAACCAGCTTTGACGAATTCGGCGTTGACGTACTCTTTGACCGTACGGTTGTTGCCCGAGGGATCATTGGCCGGGGTGTAGGTCAACGTGCCGCCGCCGATAACCCAAGCGGTACAAGCGCCTGCGACGAGACGTTCATCCGGAGCGCCTTTATCGTCCGAGGTGTCGCCGCCGATGTAATCGTTCAGCTTTTCGACGCCACGCAGCGGGTTGGTCGGGCACATCATTTCGGTGACGTTACCAGCTTGTTGGTTGACGATGTCGGCAACCCAGCCATAGCTGTCGATACATCCGTCACGACGGAAGTCGTAGGCGCCGGTGGTCAGCTTTTTGTCGCGGCGAATGTCGACCTGAGCGGCGAAAGCGATACCGAATTGACGCAGGTTGTTTTTGCACTGCGCGTTACGGGCCGCTTCACGAGCGCGGGCCAAAGCCGGCAGCAAGAGGGCTGCCAGGATACCGATGATCGCAACGACCACCAGCAATTCGATCAACGTGAAACCACGTTTCTTCATTGCAAATCTCCAGGGTTCTTGATAAAAGTCGAGGTGACTAAAAGTGTTGAAAGACGCTTTTGGGGGGTCGGCGCGTTTCTTCCAGGGGATGCGTCGACCTATTTTTTCGTGTGCTGCGTACTTGTTAGGAAAACAGCCCGATATCTGCTTTCCCTTCCTCCGGCCCAAATCTCCTTTCAAAAGTCTCGTTGATTATCTAGTTGGGATGTCAAAATTTGATGAACGCTGCGATTGAATCTCGTTAACCTTGGCTGCTTTTCGAATACGCGATTTTTTTCGCGCGGCGCGACCATGGGTTGAGGCGCTGAGCCTGGGTTAGCGGAAGCTATTGGGGTTCAAATCCCAGCGACTGTAGATCAACTTTTCGTCGACTTCGACGACGTTGCTGTTAAAGGAGACGTCGCCCGCTCCGGCGGGGAAACCGTTGTTGAGCATCCCGTCGCCGCTTTCGTCGTAGTAGGTGGTAACGCTGCCGTCCGACATTAAGACGTTGGCGTAGCCGCGATGGACGGCGCCAAACTGGCGATAATCTTGTTTCGTATTATTATTGAACGCACCCCACCACGCGGGCTTGAGCGTTCCGCCGACCATGGCCGGCGTGCCCAGAATCGCGGGGCTGTCAAAAGCGCCAGCTGCGGTACCGACCGTGCTGAAGATGCGAGGACCGCCGGTCATCGATTGAACGGTAGTGGGATTGCCGTCGTCGGTTTCTAGCGAGTAGTTGAGTTGGCCTGAGGGGAGCCCGTCGCCAATGAACGGAACAAAGTTCGCGGAGGCGACGCCCGAGTCGATACGGCTTTGCGTTAAGGGGCCTTTCCCGGCCGATTTCGCATAGATGGTTGTTCCGCAGTCGGTCTTTAAATTGCCGCTCGTGTCGACGGACATGGAAGAGCGGACGAGGAACCAGCTAGCCGTAAAGTTGGTGTTGTAAAATTTGTTGTAGATCTCTTGGCGAACGTGAGCCTGGCGATCGGCAACTCCGCCTTGCAGCATGGCTTTGCAAGGATTGACCTCGACCGAGCCGTCGGGCAGGGTCGTGTCGGCCGAACCGCAAAAATTGCTGCAGCCAGAGCTTGAGGTTGAGCAATCGGCGGCGCCGTTAAAGTCGGCGTAGACGAGCGTTGGCAAGTCTTCGTAAGTTTGCGAAGAGGTCGCCGGGTTGCTAGGGCAGAGCATCGAGCCGACAGGGATGTTGCGATTGACCAAATCGGCGACCCAGCCGACGTCGGTGACGGCGCCGTCTCGTTTCCACGAGAAGGAACCGGAGCAAAATTCGCCGCTCTTTTTTTGCGTCGAATAGGCCTGCAGGCCAACGCCGAATTGTCGCAAGTTATTCTTGCATTCCGCACTACGAGCGGCGCTGCGGGCGGCGCCGACAGCCGGCAAGATCAGACCGGCCAGGATGCCGATAATGGCGACGACAACCAGCAATTCCACAAGCGTGAAACCGCGGCGTGAAATGGCGAAGCGCATGGGGGGCTCCCTGGGGCAGACGCAAATAGGGCGGGTCAACTCACTAGCTGACGGCCCGGTTGCGAAATGAAAGCCGCATTCTCGCCGGGGTAGATGAAGAAAAGATTTAGGAGCGATGTTGATCCAAAGAAGAAACGCCATGCTAGGCGCATAGATTCAAGCCGGGCGACGGCTTATCATCGCATCGAGTTGCAGATAGCGAGTTTTGGTAAATTGAGCTGACAGCAGCTAAAATGCCGAAACCGCCCCGAATTGTTTGGCTATCGAGAAAACCAAGCAATCCGGAGCGGTTCGACCAAGAAACCCAGGCAATTCACGTCTGTCAGCACACGCAGCCGGTAGTCATCATACGGCTGTTCCTCTCATTTACGGGTGGCGGCACGCAATGGTTCGTTCCTTTGACCAAATTTTGAAGAATTTTTGGCGGTCACGCCGATCGCGTTTTTTTTTTGCAGACTGCATGCTGGATGTTTACGGCATTCGTAATTCCTTTGATTGGCACTGATGCAGTGTTGGGGGATGATAATCTTCTGTTGGAGAATCGTAGTCATCACGCGCTTTCTGGCATTTTGGCGACCGAACCTGTC
>JBITAD010000144.1:0-3961 GCA_044439945.1 Blastopirellula sp. JB062 | reverse complement strand
CTTTCGTTACGGCCGAAACCTATGAAACGATGAAGCGAGAAGGAGAAGTCGCCAAGTCGGAAAAGATCGTATCCGCCGGCGAACTGGCGATTTTTACTGGACGCGACTTACGACTGAAGTATCAGCTGATCAGTCATCTGGCCGAGTCTCGCCAACAATTAGCCCAACAGTTGGAAGTGCCGGACGTCGATCTGCAACTCGACTATTCGCTCGAACGCGATTGGAAAGCGACCCGAGTCGAATTAACCGGCGGGATCACCAACAATCAGGTTCAGCAGCTGATGCGGATGATTCAAAGCGAAGTCAGCGACAAGGCGAACCTTATCCTTCTCGAAATCAATTCTCCCGGCGGCGATCCGGTCGCCGTCGAATCGCTGATGAATTATTTGCTGAGACTGCCCAACGAAGTCCGCACCGTGGCGTTCGTCAAAAATCAAGCGTCAAGCAACGCCGCGCTGATCCCATTCGCTTGCGACGAAATCGCCGTTTCTTCCGAAGCGATTCTCGGCGGCACCGGCGCCTATCAATACAGCGCACAAGGCGCCGAAGACGTACGCAACTTTTTGATTCAAGTCGGCGAAAAAAAAGAACGCCGCTGGTCGGCATGGGCGGCGATGTGCGATCCTCAACTGGAGGTCGCCAATTATCGCCATCAACAATCGGGCCTGACCGCTCTATTCTGCCCAGAAGAATTGCAGCAACAAATCGCGCCGGATCAGTGGGAACGAATCGACGTGATTACCGTTGCGGGACAACCGCTTGAGCTAAGCGGCGGACAAGCGTTTGATTGGCATTTGGCCGATGCGATCGCCGCTGACTCCGGCGATATCGCGCTTCGCTACGGCGTGGCCGGCGAGATCTCGACCCCGGTTCGCACTTGGGCGCATCAATTGATCGACGCGCTGGCCCATCCCGGCTTGGCTTGGTTCTTTCTATTTATCGGCATCTCGGCGTTGATTATGGAAATGCAAGCGCCCGGCATCGGCATCTTCGGCTTTATGTCGGCGGTTTGCTTCGGCTTTTATTTTTGGAGCCAGTTTCTTAGCGGCACGGCCGGATGGTTGGAAGTGCTGCTGTTCGTCGGCGGGGTCGGCTTCGTCTTAATCGAGATCTTCGTGCTCCCTGGCTTCGGCATCTTCGGGCTCGGCGGCGGCGCGATGATCTTAGGATCGGTCGTCTTAGCCAGCCAAACCTTCATTTGGCCTCAAACCGATTATCAACTCGCTCAGGTTCCTTACTCGATCGCAAATATCTTTATCGTCATGGCGGCGATCGGCGCATCGCTGATGTTCGCCAAACATATCGTGCCGCACGTCCCCTTCTTGCGCGATACGATGCTGCAACCGCCCGACGAAGATCTGGCCGAAGAACTTAATCGCCGTGAAATGATCGTCGATTTGTCGCATTTAGTCGGCGAATCGGGGGTCGCCCAGTCGCAACTTGTCCCCGGCGGAAAAGCGAAATTCGGACGCGAGCTAGTCAACGTCACGTGCGAAACCGGATTCGCGCCGCGCGGCGCCGAACTGGTCGCGGTCTCGGCGCGAGGCAACTATTTGATCGTCCGACCTAAGTAGTCGCATTTAAATTTGCAGGAATTGACCGACATGCCGCCAATTTATTTTGCGTTGCTGCTCTTGATTATCGCGTTAGGGCTGATCTTTCTCGAATTTCTGCTTCCCTCGGCCGGAATTCTAGGCGTGCTCGCTTTCGCGGCGATGCTCGGGTCGGTCGGCTGGGCGTACATCTACTGCGGGCCCGGCGTCGGTACGCTTTTTTTAGGCGCCGCCGTCATTTTAATGCCGGTCGTCTTCGGAATGGCCGTAAAATTATGGCCGCATACGCCCATCGGCAGGCTGGTGCTGCTCAATACTCCTTCGCATACCAAGGAGGATGACGCCGAAAAGGAGCATCTCGCTCGCTTGGTCGGCAAAGTCGGCGTCGCTACCTGCGCCCTGCTGCCAGGCGGGTACGCCGATATTGAAGGCGAAAGCTGGAACGTCGTCAGCGAGTCGGGCGCCATCGAATCGGGCGAAAAGATCGAAGTGGTCGAGGTCGACGGCACCCGGATCGTCGTCGTTTTGGCGGACGATCAGGCGTCTTCGGCTCGCTCGGCCGCCAACCAGACCGATGCCAACGACCCTTTCTCGAAACCGATCGACTCGCTCGGAATCGACTCGCTAGAAGACCCGTTCGCTTGACTTCCGCTACCGAACCAGATTAAACATGGGGTCGGACATTCGCCCCGTTTTTTGTGATTGAGAAAAACCTCATGTTATTCGCCGCCATTTGGGACAACCTGACCCCCTTCATCATCTTCGGGATGTTGGTCGTCGCGGTCATTTTTCTGATCATTTTCGGCATCTTCGCCTTCTATTTCCGACTCTGGATTCAGTCAATCTGGACCGGAGCAGGCGTCGGCATCTGGGACTTGGTCGGCATGTCGTTCCGCAAGGTGAATCCCAAAACGATCGTCCGCAGTAAAATTATGGCGGTCCAAGCCGGTCTCGGCGAAAGTACCGGCATCACCAGCAAATCGCTGGAAGCGCACTTTTTGGCCGGCGGCAACGTACCGCAGGTCATTCGCGCGTTAATCGCCGCCAACAAAGCGAAAACAATTGAATTAACTTTTCGTGAAGCGACCGCAATCGACTTGGCCGGCCGCGACGTGCTGGAAGCGGTGCAAACGAGCGTTTATCCCAAAGTGATCGATTGCCCTCCTCGCGGTTCCGCACGGCCTTCGCTTGACGCCGTCGCCAAAGACGGCATTCAGTTGAAGGTGAAAGCCCGCGTCACGGTTCGGGCCAACCTGCAAAAGTTGATCGGCGGCGCCACCGAAGAGACGATCATCGGTCGGGTCGGCGAAGGCATCGTCAGCGCGATCGGCTCGGCCGCGACTCATTCGGTCGTGCTGGAAAACCCCGACATGATCTCGAAGACGGTGTTGGCGCGTCGATTAGACCACAATACCGCGTTTGAGATCGTCTCGATCGACATTGCCGATATCGACGTCGGCGAAAACATCGGCGCGCGTCTCAGCGCCGATCAGGCCGAAGCCGACACGCGCGTCGCACGAGCTCGCGCTGAAGGCAAACGCGCGATGGCGGTCGCCGCCGAACGCGAAAACATGGCCGAGATCGAAAACGCCAAAGCGGTTTTGGTCGAAGCCGAAGCCGAAGTGCCTCGAGCGATGTCCGAAGCGTTTCAGTCAGGCCGGCTCGGCATTATGGATTACTACTCGCTCCGCAACGTGCAAGCCGATACCGACATGCGCAAATCGATTTCGATCGCCGGCTCCAACTCGACCAAGTAACGCCAGACGAAGCTGTCAGCCATGCTCCAAATACCGATATTGCTGGGCGATCTCGAAACGATCATCAAGATCGTAATCGTTCTGCTGTTCGTCGTCGGGCCGGCCATCTTAAAAATGTTCGGCGGCAGCACGAACCAAAGCGATCGCGGTCGCCAGCCCGAGCGACCTCGTCCGCCGCAAAAACCGCGTCCGCAACAAGAGGGCAACGATCTCGAATCGGAGATCGCCGACTTTTTGCAGCGCGCCAATCGGGGTCAAGGTCGCGAAGAACGTCCGCAGCAACCGGCCCCCGCGTACGTCCCGGAACCAGAAATGGTCGAGGCCGAAGTCGTACCGACGATGACTCCCTTGTCGGCGCACGACGAACTGCCCAGCCATGTTGCGGATGCGCCCAAAGAAGCGCTTCCTTCGCAGGGCGAAGACTACACCGACGAGGTCGAATCGTATCTGCAAGCGGCGCGAGAACCGGCCCGCGAGCCGGAAGCGTACGATTACGACCTAGGCGGCATGGACGAAGATGACAAACCGCGACAACAAGAGAACCCGGCCGCCGAACTGGCGGCGATGTTCCGCAGCCCTAGCGACATGCGCAAAGTCATCGTGTTGAACGAAATCATGAACCGTCCGACTCGCTGGTAAGTTCGTCAGATA
>JBITAD010000143.1:1481-3969 GCA_044439945.1 Blastopirellula sp. JB062 | reverse complement strand
GTCGGAGCCGCAGTTGGGTGCCGATTTCCAAGAATTCGACCGATTGGGTCGACGCGGTTTCGGTAACCGTGGTGCTGATATAACCTTTTTGTTCGCCGATCAAAATCTCGGCGCGTTGTTTGTTAAGCACCAGTAATTGCGGCGAAGCGATAATGCTGGTGTCGCCATACGTTTCTAACGCATTGATAAAGACGGCCAAGCTGGAATCGAGAAAGCCGAACTTGAGGCCGCCGTCGGTCAGTTTGATGTTGTCGAGCGCCGAGAGCGGAAAACCGGAAACCAGGCGAACCGAATTTTTGTCGCGGAGCGCCTCGAAACTGACCCCTAAGTCTAACGTGTCGTCAAGCTTGACCGAGAGAATCGTCGCTTCGATCGCAACTTGCAGCGGGCGACGATCGAGTTCGCGAACGGCCTGATCGATTTCGATCAGCTTATGTTCGTAGTCGCGGACGATGACCGCTTCGGTGCCGGCGAATTCGTCGCCCCCGGCGGCGTTGCCATCGGCGGCGATGCCGTTTTGTGCGGCGGTCGAGACGCTAATTACGCCGACCTCGGGCGTAAGCAGCGGGGTCAGCAAAGTTTGCAGATCAACGGCGCGAACGTAATTGGGGCGATAGATCCGCGATTGAACGCGATCTTCTAGTTTGTCCATCGCGTGCAATTCGGTCGGCGTTCCGACATAGATAAAGCCGTTCTCTTCTAGGGTGATGTAACCGGTCGAACGCAAGATCGCGTGCAACGCAGTGCGCACGTCTACCTTCGTCAGCGAGGCTGAAACGGTTCCACGCACGCTGTTGGTGGGTAAGATGTTCAGGTCGCCTTGTTCGCTGAGCAGTTCCAGCACTTCGCGGATTTCGGTGTCTTGAATGACGATCGTCAAGCCGTCGTCGCCTTCGCCTCGAACGATTCTGGGGCCGGTCGCAAGAGGTTGAGGCTTCGGCAGTTCGTCGTTTTGCGGCGGCAAGTCGGCGGGAGCGACGCCAACGACAGGCGGCGGAGCTTGTATGGGGCCGTTATTTCGCGTAGCCGGATTTTCTTTTTGCGCGTTGATGCCGGTTTCGGCGACGTCGCGAATCGAATCTAACGCCTTGGTGAAAAATTGCAGACTCTCGCTTTGACGGTCGTTCGCCGCTTCGATGCTTTTCTTGATGCTGTCGAGATCGACTTGCTGCGCCACGGGGGGCGCATAGGCGGCAATTTGCGGATGCGGATCGCTAGACGCGGTCGGTTGAACGACTGGCGCGCGTTCGGCCGGTTTCGTCGGAGTCGGAGTTTCCGAATCTGGCGCGGCGGCTACGGCGGCGAAGATGGGGCTGTCGAGCAGATCGTCCGAATAATGAACCAACCCGATCGCCGCGGCGACGCCGGCGATGGCGCACAGCAGAAAGACCGTCGTTCGGAGTATGAATTGCATTCGACTTCCATGTCGTTTTAAAAGTGACTGGTTACGCTACGGTTGACGCGAACCGTTACGCAACACGATCGTATGGTCCGATTGGCTCGCTTCGAACAGTTTGAGCGGCAAATCAAATTTCTCGCCGTTGCGAGCGAGAATCACGCCGGTCGGCTCGATCGAACTGACGACGAAATCCTCTCCCTGCCCCGAACGTATGACGTCTCCTACTTCGTAGTTCGCTTGATTGATTCGCGCAATGGAACGCGAACGACCGACGATGACCGAGCGAACGAAAAGGTCGTCCGGTTTCGTCGGTGCGACGACTTCCGGCGCGGCGACTTCGTCCGTCGGTTTTCGCAGGTCGGTCGTCTCGGTTTTGCGGAACGGATCTAACGTATGCTCGGGCAGTTCCGCGGAGCTCATCCGGGGATGCTCTTGCATGTTTTTCGCTTTGGCCTGCCAGTTCGTTTCGCCTCCGCTTTGGGGAGACGAAGTGGATTGCGCGGCATGCGCCACGAGGCCGATCTCGGCGTCATTCCGTTTCGGTTTTGATTTCCAGCCGGGCATCCATTTGCCGACCAAAGGCGCCCAAAACCAAATAGCGACCAAAAACAGCCCGGCGAGAACCGCAGCCTTTTGCGGGCTTTTTTTGATCTCTTTTTGAATTCGAGCGGTAATCGATTGCGATTTCATGTTTCTGCGGAACGTTTTCGTCCCGTTTCCTTATCTATCGGACGCTGATAGCGTCGAGCTAATCGGTTTTGCCGTCAAAATCGACAAAAAACTCCAAGGTTAGCTCGCACTGCAACATATCGTCGCCTGGCGCCAGCGGAGCTAGCTCGACGCTTTTCACCCAGAGGACGTACGGAAGCTGTTCAAATCGCATTAGCATGTCGTGAACTTCGGCAAAATGAGCTTGGCAGCCAAGTTGAACAGGGTGGGCGGTTAAGCTGGCATGCTTTTGCTCAGCGAGCGGCGCCAGGCTAATTTTTTCGGCGCCTGCTTCGCGTGCATGGGCGGTCAGTTGATGATAAATGCGACCGGCGTCGACATCTTTTTTCGTAACTTTGTGCCAGGGCGCGAGAAATTGTT
>JBITAD010000143.1:0-1471 GCA_044439945.1 Blastopirellula sp. JB062 | reverse complement strand
GTCGCCATTCGGTTTGGAGCGTCGCCAGCTGGATGTCGATCGCCGTTTCAGACTCGATCGCCGACTTCATCTGGGAGATCTCTTCGCGGAGCGACGAGATATGTCGTTGCCGCGGCAAATAGACGAAGATGGCGTACGCCACGGCGATGGCGGCGACCAATACGACGTATTGCCACTTGATCGGTTTTCGCTTCTTTGCGGGAACTTGCGATTCCGCCATGCGATGGTCTCCTTATCTTCCCTTGGCGGCGGTGGTCGCCGTCGGAATCGCTTGAACGCCGAGCGGCGGCGCCAAGACGACTTGCAGTTCAAAATCGGAGCGTCCTAGATCTTCGTCTTGATCGATGGGTTCGACCGATTCGATAATCGCGCGTTGTACCAGCGGATGATCATTGAGTTTGACCATAAACTCGTAGAGTTGCGAGACGTCGGTGACGACGCCGTCGATATCGATTTTGGAACTTCGTTTTTGCCGTTCGGATTGAAAATGTTCGTAGTCGCGTTGGTCGGCCGATTTCGTCGCCGCCGTCTCTTCCTCTTCGTTGCGTCGTTGCGTCGTTGACGCGGTCTCGTGATTCAATTTCATCTCGCGAAACGTGAGCGAAGCGGGAAGCGGCTCGGCGATGCAGGTCAGCAGTTGGGTCGTGGGCCAATGGCTGCGCAAGGTGGCGTAAAGCTGCGCTTCTTTTCGGTCCTTCGCCAGTTGCGATTGTAATTCGATCAGCTTTTCACGCTTGGCGACCGCGGTTAGATAGGCGGGCTCCAGCGAGTTGCGTTGCGTTTGCAAGCGGCGTTGAACTCCCAGTTGCAATAAAGCGGCTAGCAATAACACGCCGCCGACCGAAGCGGCGCCGATCCAACGATAGACGCTGGCGCGACGGCGTTTGCGGCGATCGCGAAATTTCTTCGGTAAAAAATCGATGTCTTGCATGATACGTTCCTGGAAACGGGTTACGTCTCCCGCAGGGCCAGACCGACGGCGACGTCCCAGACGCTGCGCCGCGCGATTTGTTGCAATTCGTCATACGCGCGAAGCGGGTCTCCCAATTCGGCGTCTAGCGATAGCCGTTTGGAGAGTACGTCGGCCAGCGGGGCGTTCGCTTCTCCGCCTGACAAGAGCAGGCGGACCAACGGCTTGCCGCGAAAGGTGACGCTGTGATAGCGAATGCACATCGAAAGTTCAGCCAATAGCTTTTCGACGATGGGGCGAGTCGCTTCGGCTAAACTGCGTTCGATCTCCGGATCGCGCTGCGTCCGACGCCGATCGCCGTTATGTTTGCGAAGATCGGCCGCTTGTCTCAATGACATGTCCAGGCGTTTCTCGACCGCTTCGTCAAACTGCCGTCCGCCCAGGTCGAGATACTTGATGACGTTCTCGCGATAGGTCGGAACCTGATACAACTCGAGCCCGCCGAAGTGCCAATTCCATGTACCCCCAATCTGATAAACCACCTGGTCGGCGGCGAAGGCG